>JACMKL010000670.1 GCA_014380105.1 Candidatus Melainabacteria bacterium | reverse complement strand
TCGAATTCGACATTTCAAGACGGCAAATTGGTCAGAGATCCTAAGGTCGAAATTATAGACGCACAGATCAAACAAGCTGCACAAGCCAAGCCTTCTGAGGCTGATAAGGCAAAACTAGCCAAGCCTGCGGACAACAAGCTTGATGTCCTGGCCAAACTTTTAGACAACGATAAGTTGAGCGCGCTCGATAATGTCAATTCAATCAGCGTGCAAAGGACACGCAATCCAAATGAATTTAAAGTGGATGTTGATTTGAAAACCGCAGTCAGTATGCCTTCTCCCAACATCAAAATAACTGGTCTGGGACCGTTCGGCGGAGCATCGGCAAAACCAAAAGGGTCGACAGTCGGAGACTTCAGCGTCAATGTGCGCACGCATCCTGAAAAACCTGAGCGCATTGATGTATTAGGAATGGAAGAATTCAAAGGCAAGACCGATGTCTATGGACCGCGTGGCAAGCATCGAGGAGTGCGAGACGGTCACACTGAGTGGATGAGATTTGACACGGACAGCCGTGGCAATGCTCATGTCGACGTAAAATCAAGCGGACTTGATAGCGCATTGCGTTTGGATAAAACTCATCTCGGCACTGATGGACCAATGGGTCGTATGATGTCGGATGCCGATTTTAGAAAAACTGTTGCAGAAGGACTGACCGCATTTCGCGACAACGTAGACAGCGTCAGCATCCGAAGAACTGCTGATGGTGCGATTGCTGGAAGCTTTGATCCAAAAATTTCCAAAGTGGAATTGAAAAAGCCATTAGAAGGAGCTATGCACAAAGTGCTTGGCACCGAGGCTACCAATTTGTATTTGAAAGAAAACGGACCAATCAACTTTGAGTTGCGCACCAGAGGTGGTGAGAAGCAAATGAGCTTTAAGGAAGGTGATATGCAAGTGGGCATCAAGACCAGGCTGTCGCCAGACGAGTCAAAGCTTTCAGTCTCTAAAATCATTGCTTCAAAAGACGCCAATGGAAAGCCGACTATGGAAGTCGAATTCTACGGTAGAAAAGAAAGAGCAAAAATCTACTAACGAACTACAGTCTCGTCGCTGGATTTAACCGCTAAGGAAGGGTCTTCAACTTCTTTATTGGTGTGGGTGATGAAGCCATGCATGGGTGCTGTTGCTTCAATAATTTTAGGTGTGTCGCTAGCGGAGGCGTCGAGAGAGACCGGCATGATTTCAGGTGCTTGATCATCCAGCATTGCACTTGGTGCGCCAGGCACCTGGTCGTCTTTCTTCTCCTTGTCGCCATCTCCACCAGCGGGTGGCGGTACAGGAGGATCTTTCGGGTCGTTTTTTTTATTCTTTGTGTTCGTTTTTTTCGGCATGTTCTGAAGCAGATTCGGATCTGGGGATTGATAGCGCTGTTTCAGCTGGCTAACATAGCCTAGAAGAGACGGCTTGCTGACGCTGCCGCGTAGTCCCCAGAATAGGCGGAAGTCCATACCAGAGAGACCCGGGGTGTTGTCGGTGCCGAAATTGTATACAGGTTCTGCGCGCATGAATGCTTGCAGACCGTTGACCTTCTTGAACAGCTGTCTGGCTATTTCGAAGTCCAAAATTATTGTCTGACTATTTAGTTGTATCGCTGCATCTCTGAAGCCTTTTCGATAGTTAGTAAGGTAGGTGCCATTGGCAGAGAATGACCAACGACCTTTCTGGTGCAGGAGTCCAACTGTATAAAAAGGGTCGATTTCCCGATCAACGCCACCAAAAAATTGCAGTGAGCGAAATTGTGTCAGTAGGTTTGCGTAAGCGACCCAGCCTGGCTTAAACAAATACGAGAAAGTGGCGCTCGGCAAATAGTCGAAGACAGGGTCAGCCTCTGCCTGGAATAGTTCTCGTGCTATAAACTGAACTTCGAGATTGCCCTTTTTGCCGACTGGAATATTGTGCTCAATGCCAGTACCAATTTGGTTGATGTAGGTGTTGAGCGAGTTGAATCTGGATAGTTTGTCGCGCAGGTAGAAATAATTGACGAAAACATTTGTGCGGGGAGTGAGCGCCCAGCCTGCAGTAATGTTCGGGCTGACACGATAGACGACGTCGTGCTGACTGGAGCGGTCTGCTGTAGCTAAGACAGCGAGCTGATCTTCGGGTGCTAATTCGCTAAAGAAAATACCGCGATCTTGGGTAAAACTATTGAGAATTTGGCGCTTAGGCGGAAACTGAAAAACGTTTGTTTCTAAACGGAATGAAGTTTCGCAGGAAGCATTCATGTAGAAGCGTGCTGGCAGTTTCTGGAAAAGCCGTAACTTCATGCTTTCGCCCACCGCTCGTCTCTCTTGGGGAAGAGCCAGAGGCACTACGTCTGTCGGTAGAACTGTGCTCGGTCGGGCGCCGTTGACGTCTTGAGCATGTGAATTCAAGGGGGATAAAAAAGAAGAGGCGAGCACAAGCGCCATGCTTATTGCTCGCCACCCTTTGAGATTTTGAAACCAGTTGTCTACTTCGTAGATGTCTTGGTCTCCCCTGAAGCAGTAGCAGCGGACTTCTTAGTCGTTGCGCCTGGGTTCAATTTTTGAACGATTTCTTCTGTCACGTCAACACCAGTGTCGAGCACTTTTTGACCGCCTGCGAAAACGCCAGCGCCATCAACGATCAAGTCGAGGCCTTTGTCTTTCGCTACTTGGTTTACTGCGCCCATCAAACGTTGGGTTTCGACAGCATTTTGTGATTGAACCAGTTGAGCAAGAGCTTGTTGCTTTGCGGCCAATTCTGTTTGAACTTGTTGAACGATTTTCTTCAAATCTTCTTCTGATTTTTTCTCGTCGCGCGCTTTAGTGATTGCCTTTTGACCGGCTTCAATATCGCGACGCAATTGGCTTTCAGCTTGTTGCTTAAGACCTTCAGAGTCACCAGCTGCAGTTGTGTTCTTCACCAATTGAAGATTGAAATATCCAATTTTTACATTGGCTGGGCTGGCTGACTTTTGAGCGAATGCAGGGCTAACGCCAAGCGATCCGGCTACCATCACAGTTGCCAAAAGCGAACTACCGAGAAGTTGTTTTATATCGCGTGCGAGCATTAGTTCCTCCAACATCACCTAAATCCAGATCCACATAGATTGGATAAGGGCAAATTATATATCAATCGCTATTGCATCTGGCTATATGGCTCTTCAATAGCAAGTGTTTATCGCAACATTCGCATGCTCTGCTGAAAGAGTAGCAGTTATGAGACATTATTGTGAGATAGAAAAACAATTTCTTGCGACTGGCAATTGAGTACTAGAAAGCATTGGCTGAGCTTTCACAAGCTTTGAAAATCGCGACTTGTAAATAGGTTCTCAGTCACCATTGGCGGTGACTAATTTGCGACATGAAAGGTCGAAACGGTCTAAATGGTTGCCAATATGAGACAGGTATACTCTGTGATTTTTTTAATGTTAGGAAGCCTTTTCAAAGATTTTGCGCGCCTGTCTGCCTTCTGGCGCTTTATCTGGATTTGAAGGCTAAAGTGCTTAAAAGGTCCGTTTCGGTCGCTCCAAGCGTTTTTCACTAAAAGGTAACCGGAGGGTACGATTAGACTGACCTTGTTCGTGGCATGCATAAAAGAACAGCTGTATTTTTGAGGATATTTGATGCCATCTGAGCCTACACAGGAAGCGACAGCTATCTCTGATGATTTGGCATCTGAACTCGTACGCCTTTTAACGAGTCAACTGTTTGAAGATTTTATTGGTTTATATAAGTCCACTGCCGACTCCTTACCTGGTGAAGGCGCAGTCACTCTCGCCGAAGTGGTCAATGACAAAATCAAGAAAACCATCCCGGACTGCGAAGTCAAACTAATGGTTTCGCAAAAGACGAACAACAAGCACATAGTGATGATCAATGACGGTTCGAAATTCTTTGGACCCGGTTGGACAGTGTCACGGCAGATGTTTGTCATTTAGATTACAAGGTCAAAATTTCGCAGGTCGTAGCTGCAAGTCGTAGCTACTGGTATTGCAGCTGGTGCTGTAATTACTCCCGCGCTGAATTGTCACCACAACAAAAAACAGGCGGGACTTTGGTCCCGCCTGCATAGCTCATATAGTCATGTGACCTGTATATTGTGTTATTTCACCCGTTCTAATGTCGGCTTTATAATCCAACTTTTGCACAATCCCGAGCTTCTAAACTCTTATGTGTCTATAGACATATGGTGGGGATGGAAGTTCCCAAGTTTCCAATTAATTTGGAAAATATTTTAGAGAAAATGAAAACAGGCAGAGCGTTGGCCCTGCCTGTATAAGCTCATATAGGAGTGTGCTGCTTTTTTGTATTTCATCTCCAGTAATTCAACTGGCTGTTTTTTGAAATTTGCACTTTCCCGAACTTTCGATGATTGGAAGACGCGTCAGGTAGATCAGAGTTCCCAATATTCGAAAAATAATTCTTCAAATCAAATGCCCAGCTTGGGCTGGTTTCAGCCTTAAATTGATAACGGTTGAGTATGTAAATTTTCGAAATTAGGAGTATTTTTTTCTTTCTTTGCTCGCATAGTTTCCATCAAATCACGCTCGTTAAAGATAGCGGCTTGAAGATTGGCGCATTGCACCAAAGCATCTGCCAGACTGTGATCGCGTGCGAAATTTAACGCCTCCTTTGATGCGGAAATGGCCAAAGGTGACTGAGTCGCAATTTTTTTTGCCACGGATAGGACATTTTCGATCAGCTCATCAGATGTTTCATACAAATCATTTACGAAGCCTAATGCTTGAGCTTTAGAGGCTGGCAGTGCATCTCCTGTGAATGCCATCTCACGCAAGATTGCATCGGGCAAAGCATTTGGAAGGCGTTGCAGTCCACCAAGATCTGCCATCATGCCGAGATTTATTTCTTGAATTTTGAAAGATGCATCTTTGGTCGCATAACGCATATCACACGCACTGACTAAGTCGAGAGCCCCTCCAATGCAAGCTCCCTGTATTGCCGCAATGACCGGAACGCGCGCATTCCCGAGTGCGTTAAATCCGGACTGCAGGAATAAAACCAATTGTTTGAGGCGTTCTCTATTCAATGGTGTCTTTGTATTTAGACTTTCATTTGCCTCAAAAACACTCAAATCCATGCCGGCGCTGAAATGTTTGCCCGTCGATGAAATCACTATCACCCGCGTGTTTCCGGCTGTTTCAATCTCTGAAATAGCCTTGGGAAATTCATTCCAAAATTCTTTTGTCATTGAATTCATTCGCTCTGGGCGATTAAATTGTATGTGCGAGATACCGTTTGTGGTGTCGAGCGTAAAACACTGAAACACGTTAATCCCTCGGCGATTTTTGTATTGACGCAAAAAGCAAAAGCCTCGAATACACGAGACTTTTGCCAATTATACGAGCTATTCACTATGCGTAGTGGAGGTGCCCGCGTTAGGACCTAGCCTGACGAAGATGTCTGACAGTGGAAGCGGAAGCACCAAATGGCGCTTTAACGAGCCTACCCATGCGCATCCGTTCTAGTGTTGACTTGGCTCTGAAGGCAACAAAAGGATTGTCGTCCTCAGCAAGTGCCTGCAAAACATCCATGGGGGTAGCGTAATTTTCGGCGAGAATAAATCTCACATCAGGATCATTGTCGTTTGCCAGAAGCAACTTCACTTCACATGGTGTGTAGACGTTGTCTGCAACTGCTCGGCGAATCTCACTTCTTGCGTCATTTGCAAGATCAGCCAAAACAGACGGGGCATTTACAGTTTCGGCAACTTTCACAAGTGCATTTTGAAGACCGCGATTGCGACCAGATAAACGAGCAATGTGGAGGATGTCGGTTTTCAAATTGGAGCGGGTAGCTTGACGGGGAGACGGCATCAGTGCCGCAGACAGAGAGGAAGCACTGCGTACTTTCTCCTGAGTCCC
>JACMKL010000669.1 GCA_014380105.1 Candidatus Melainabacteria bacterium | reverse complement strand
TATTCGACTGCGCTTCCAAATAGTGCTCCTGAGCCAATTTACATAGCGCCAAATTATTTAAAGTTTCGCCCACGTGAAAAGTATTATCGCCGCGCAATTCTTTGCGTAATTTCAACTGTCGCAAAATGATCGCCTCTTGCTCAGGTAACATTTTTTGCATTCGATAGATTTTGCTGTAGCTGTTGAGCACATTATCAACGTGATAACTGACCGGCCCACCTAGACTACTTGCCACTGTTTCTGCTCGTTTCAGAAGTTCGATAGCAGCGTTGTGATCACCTTGCCGTTGACGTAAACGGGCCAATTCACAAAGAGTTTGTAAGCTTTCCTCGCCATTTTTTTGAAATTTATTGGTTTGCGAAAGCGCTTTCTCTAATAAATCGCTTGCTTCCTTCAATTTATTGGCGTGCGCCGCTTCTCTTGCCATTGTGACATTCGAACGCCAGAGATCGCGCGCGATCGCTTTGGCACCACCAGGATTAAAGCGAGTATACTCAGCTTGTTTTTCCAATACTTCCCGGGCATCATCAGGCTTACCTGATTTTCTCAGAAGGTCTGCAAGTGACTCCGCAATATTTTCACGCATGGGCACACTGACTGATTGCTTGTCGATAATCATGAGCGCACTTTCAAATTCTTTGGTAGCACCCCTGGTATCACCATCGCCGGCAAAAATTTTACCCAACGATAATCTCGCCAGCGCCAGACCTTGACCAGCTATCGTATCTCTTTCGGCATCCTGGCTGGCTTGCTCCCAATAGGGCATAAGCAGGCTTTTGGCTTTCTCTAGATGGAGACGTGCCTCTGCTTTCTGGTCGTGCTCCGCTTCCAAGGTGCCAAGCAGAGCGAGCGCCTCACCAAATTCTTTTTTGCGCAATCGCTCAGAGTTGTCCTTTTGATTTTCGTATTTCTCGAAAATTCCTGTAGCATGCAGGAGAGTTGTTCGCGCCTCATTGGGTTTATTATTTTCAAACAGAATTCTACCGGTGCGAGCTTCTGAAACTGCCACTCTCCAGTCATTTAAACCCAAATTTTGGGCATAGACAATTGACTGTTTGGCAAGTTTTTCGGCCTTGTCGAATTCTGCCTCCTGAAGCGCGCGCTCAGCGTCCAACAAATACTTTTCAAAAAAGCGCGAATTGTATTCGCTGTCTCCGGCCGCGCATCCAAAAAGTGAAATTGAAAACACAGTTATGAGCAGCGCCGAAATTGGCCCGGTCGTGACACGGACTCTGGAAAATATTTGCTGGACGGGAATTGCGGACATAGAGTTGGCAAGACATTTGGAATTGGGAGTAAGGACAAGATTACACCAACGGTCGCTGCTATCATATTGAAGCAACACGTTGGAATAAAAGACAGATGGCAAAAATTCTCTTCGTCGAAGACGATCAGAACCTGGCAACTCGGGTACTAGAGTGGCTTGAGCTGGAAAAACATATTGTCGAACATTGCGGCAACGGAAAGACAGGTTGCGAGAAGCTCGAAGATTTCAAGTACGAGCTGGTCATCCTTGATCTCGGTTTACCGGACATGACTGGAATTGATGTGTTGAAGAAATTTCGGTCTCTTGGTGGCACCACTCCGGTCTTAATTTTGACTGGACAGGACAGTCTGGATGATAAAGAAGCGGGGCTAGATGCAGGTGCTGACGATTATTTGACAAAACCTTTTGATGCCCGCGAATTGTCAGCAAGAATTAGGGCATTGCTCAGGCGCCCCACCCATTTTTCAGGCGTGACCCTGAACGCTGGTGCGCTTGCGCTCGACACTGTCAGTCGCAAAGTTCATCTTGCCGGAGTCGAAGTAATCTTAAAACCACGCGAGTTTGCCATGCTCGAATATATGATGCGTCGTCCTGGAAAAGTTGTAAGTCCGGACGAACTGCTCAAAAATGTCTGGGGCTCAGATTCTGATTCGACCAGCGAAACTATTTACACGCACATCAAAAATTTGCGCCGCAAATTGACTGTAGAAGGGCAAGATCCTCCTATCAAGACGGTTCATGGAGTAGGTTATCGCGTTGATTCATAAATTAGGCAGGCAGTTTGATCCAGAAAGTACTGCCGTGGCTTCCATCTGAATCGACTCCTATCGTGCCGCCATGAGCTTCTACAAGAGCGCGAGAAATTGCCAGACCAAGACCATTTCCTTCCTTTTCTTTGCCATCGCCGCGCTCTACTTGTTGGAAGCGGTCGAATATTTTCTTGCAGTAATCAGGCGGGATGCCAGGTCCACTGTCAATTACTTTGATGATTACGTCGTCTTCCCTCTCAACAGCACTGATTATCACTTTGGAATCATTTGGTGAAAATTTGATCGCATTGCCTAATAGATTGATGAGCACTTGCTCCAGACGGTCGACGTCACCAGGAAATTCTATGTCACCATTACTCTCAATTGCGACCTCAATTTGCTTGCTTGCGGCAAGAGCTTGAACTGAATCAGCAGAATGCTCAGCCAGAGCGCGAAATGAAAGCGGCATCTTCGAGACGCTCAATTTTCCGGACTCAATTCGTTCTATATCTAATAGATCGTTGATCAATCTAATCAATCGCTTGGCGCTATTTTCAGCTGAGTGTAATTCTTTGACTCCGCGCTCGGAGAGCTGACCGT
>JACMKL010000668.1 GCA_014380105.1 Candidatus Melainabacteria bacterium | reverse complement strand
TTGTCGGAGACGGCGGCTTCCAGATGACCGGCACAGAAATTAGCACAGCAATCAAATTGGGTCTGAACCCGATTGTGATTGTCTTCAACAATGCCAGCTACGCAATGTTGCGTTTCATCGACCAAAAACGTGACTACTATAATTTGCAAAGATGGGATTACGCCATGCTGGCCAAGGCTATGGGCGGCAGAGGAACAAGCTGCCAAACTCCAGAAGAGTTCTCCGCAGCTCTCAAGGAAGCGCACAATAGCGATTCGCTCTTTCTGATTGATGCTCGAATCTCCGAAGACGACATCTCACCAACACTTAGACGTCTGACCGACCACTTCAGTAAAAAGGTGAAAGCGTCAATTTCCTGACGTTTCCCTCAAAAGTGAATTGAATCTTCGAAGCGGCGATCACGAAGCTGCTAAAATTCGGCTGATGAAAATGAAAACTTTAGCCCAATTAACATTGCTGTCTGCTCTAATCTCGAGCTCACCGCAGTGCACCTTCGCCGCCGAATTCGATGAAGACATTCCGGTCAATGCCACAAAAGAAATGGAGCCTCCTCCAACGATTAGAATGACTATAGAAAGCGATGAGAAAAAGTTTTCGCCTAAAAGTCAGTCCGACACAAAATCGAAAAGTGGTGTCGCAGGAAAAATAGCGGGAATGACGAGTTTTCCCAAAAGCGCAGCGGGTGTAGTTTGTGGAGTAGCTGTCGGCGTGCCCGTTCAAATGGGCAAAAGCATGAACTTCCACACCAAAAGAATGCGTGCACAAGTAAGTGACGATGTTTCCGGAGATAAGAAGCCGGACCTCACTTCAAAACTAATGAGCAATGCACTCGCCGTGCCTTATGGCGTCACATCTGGATTTATATTGGGTATTATTCGCGGCACAGAAAGAGGAGTGGAATGCGGACATCGCAAACCATTCAGCAAGGAATCAATGAGCATAAACGATCCTGACTAAGCGAGACTGCACCAGAAGCTGTGCCGAATCTATCAGTCTGAATGCAACTTAGCTTCTGGTCTCTACTTTTACAAGCGCTTGTAAGCGTGTAGCAGTCATACGTTGAAGTGCCGTATCAAGAGACAATTCTTTCTCGTCAGCGATTTTTAGCGCTCTTATCGCGTTGACACGCGTAATTTTTCCGCTGTTTACCAGGGACTGTGCTTTTACAGCTGCCACTAATTGTCCTTCGGACAACCAGCCCGAAACAATCAAAACGCGCCCAATGCGCATTCCTGTTTCTTTTCCGATTTGCATAGCCTCTTCGATATCTTTATGGCTTATGTAGCCAGCTTCCGTCAATAATTCGGCAAGTCTTACTTGTTCGGCGGCGTCGCTCTCTGTTGTCTCGGTCATACATCAATGCTCCCTTGCTTGAATCCCCCGAAGATCGAATTCACACATTTGTAGAACTTGAGTTCTCCCTCTTCAAGGGGATGTGCGCTTTCGAATCTGGAAAAGACTTCCAGCTCCAAGAGTGGCTGAACACTCCTTACCTATCATTCCCAGTATCTGTGAGAATCTTGTGAAAGTCATCCTTTATTTCAAAACAAAAGAGCACCTTTTTTGAAAAGCGCTCCCTGTTAGAAACCTTAATTCTACAAATCGAAATTAGGATCCTGAGCCGATGCGACATCAATAGTGATCAACTGCTCTAAAAGCTCAACCATTAAATCGTAAACTTGATTCAATCTATCAAAACTGTTGATTGCTTCTTTGTCGTTGAAAGCAAGAACGTGAATTCCTGGAGGCACAGTGCCATGTTCTGCCAATTCTTTGGGCTCATCGTGAATTGAGAGTTTGACCGATTTTTGTTCAGTGATCAGATCTTTCAATTTTTCATTGCTGAATAAACGCGCGACTTGATCTTTGTCTGAACCTTTGATGATGTAATCACGATCGAATGCATCGTCGCCAATTTCAATGTCTTGAGCGCCAAAAATTTTGCTGGCATCATCGATCCAGTTTCTGTTGTTTAGCGCAAAACTAAATTCGCCTTTCGACCTAAAAGGCAAGAATGCTGTAGTTGTATCGGCGACCGCGCCTTTATGACCTTTTGGGCGCATGGTGAATGTGATGGTAAAAGGTTTACCTTTGACGGGCACACGCATAACAAATACGTTGGAACCTTCATCAAATGAGCCTGCGCGCTCTTCGGAAAACTCCATCCAAACAGATTTCCAACCATATACGCTGCTGCGTAACTTCATCAGCACTCACCCCGCATTATTATTCTGGAAGAATATAGCAGGTAAGTATTTTTGCGTCGAGGATGCCAATGTCCGTTGTGGGTGAAGGGGATGAGCACACAGAGCTGATGGAAGCGGAAGCTGCCGTGCTCGAGAAGCTCCCATTGACGCCTAATCTTGCCCAGGGCAGCCTGATGAAGGCTATTTGGACAATGTCCTGGCCCATTATGATTACGACTCTCTCGAGCTCTCTGGTCGGGCTCGCCGACATGCATGTAGCTGGTTTTTTAGGCAGCGAGACCCAAGCTGCAGTGGGCGTCTCAGAGCAGATTCTGTTTATCCTGATGATATTCATCATGTCGACAGGCGTTGGCACACAGGCGCTTGTATCGCGCGCGACGGGCGCCAATGAGCCGGACGAAGCCGCGCGCGTCACTGGTCAATCGATTGTTTTTGCTCTTTTGATGGGACTAATTCTGCTCGTAATTGCCAAGCTGTCAGCTTTTGGACTGGTTCACACATTTAGTCGTTCTGAAAGTGTCGCAGTCGTCGCGAACAACTACTTATCGATATATGTTTTATATCTCATCCCATTCAGTTTTCTTAACATCATCAATTCGGCTTTCCGAGCCATTGGGGATGCACGCACAACATTGATCATCATGTTGTCGACAACAGCAATAAATATCGCGGGCGATTATCTCACCGTTATGCACAACTGGCCGGTGCCTGGTCTGGGAGTATCTGGAATTGCCTGGTCCGGTGTGATTGCATCAGCAGTCGGCGCCACAATTGCAGTCAACCGAATTCTCAATTCGCCATTACGCAATGCCACCAAATACATTTTTCCGTTCATCGGATCGATCATCAAGCGCATTATTAAAATTGG
>JACMKL010000667.1 GCA_014380105.1 Candidatus Melainabacteria bacterium | reverse complement strand
GACGTGGACGCTCAGGCTGGTGCTTACGCGACTGGAGTGTTGGTGTTGATGACTTCTGCCGCTTTTGCGGTACTACTTAATGCTCGACGCGTAAGTATATGGCAGACGCGCGCGTTCTTCCTGATCACTCTGGCATTCATCTATACATCAGTGATGAATATGATCGAACGACCAGAAGGTCTACATATCGCCTCATTCTTCATCGGCGCCATACTGCTTGTCTCTTTCGTCTCTCGCTCGATTCGTTCAGTAGAATTGAGAATCGGAGAAGTAATTCTTGATCCAGAAGCTAAGCGTTTTATCGAAGAATCCGTGCGACGTACTGGCGGAATCAACTTACTTGCTCACAGACCTGACGGTCTCGACTACCAGCGCAAAGAACTCGAAACCAGAGAAGTGCACAAGCTCACACTGGAAGAAGCCGAATTCATGTTTCTCGAAGTAGAAGTGAGCGATTCATCGGAATTTGTCGGTGACGAATTGAAAGTTACAGGCGTAGAAATTGATGGCATTAGATTACTTAAGTGCAAGAGTCCAGCCATTCCAAATGCGATCGCAGCACTGCTACTCGATTTGCGAGACAAGACCGGTGTCCTACCCCACATTTACTTCGGCTGGACGGAAGGCAATCCACTCGGCTATGTCTTCAAATTTCTCTTCTTCGGCGAAGGAGAAACCGCTCCTTTGACCCGAGAAATACTTAGACAAATAGAGCGCGATCCGGTTCGTCGCCCGAGAATACTGGTAGGCTAAAGGTCGATATTGCCGGGTTAGACAAAAATATAAGTACAGCCATAGGCTGGAACATGCGATGCACAAGCAATCACAATACAGGTATCTCTACACGCTGCTCATTATTGCGGCAGCGACAGTACTGACACGTTTGTTATTGCCGCATTTTATGCCCGCAAATCTTGTCATGATCTATCTTCTGGGCGTGGTAATTGTCTCCACAAGTTATGGGCGTGGACCGGCGATTCTCGCATCAGTATTAAGCGTTTGCATTTTCGATTTCTTCTGCATACCGCCATATTTGACATTCGCCGTTAATGACTCTCAGTATCTATTGACGTTTGGGGTGATGCTGACGACTGCGCTGGTCATAACCAAACTTACTACCACAGCGCGCGAACAAGCCGAAGTGGCGATTGCAAAAGAGCACCAAACAGCAATTCTCTACAGTTTTAGCAAAGCGCTCTCCGATGCCCAAGATTTAAATGTACTTTGTGAGATTGGCAAAAAACATATGACAGATCTCGTTGGTAGCCCGGTTGAAATCACAGTTAGAGATCTTGATGAAACACCAGGGCATGGCGCTACAGCGCAGCAAAGCAATAAGAACGCCATTCTTTTGAAAGGTGCGACTCGCACAATTGGAGAAGTACATTTCCCTTCCGGTTTATTGAACTGTGACCAAGAAAAACTAGCCACCCTCGATGCGTTTGTCAGCCAACTAGCAACTGCCTGCGAGAGAGACATGCTGTCCAGAGAGAACGAGAAAGCCCGCAGCCAGGTGAAGACCGAGCAACTGCGCAGTTCTTTACTGAGTTCTATCTCGCATGATTTGCGCACCCCACTTGCCACCATCACCGGTGCCGCAAGCGGCATAATGGAATCGGGTTCGTCAGTAAAATTGGCCGAATGTCGCGAACTCGCAGGCGAAATTTACAACGAGTCACGACGTTTAAATAGACTGGTCGGAAATCTTTTGGACATGACCAGACTGGAATCCGGAGCTCTGGAGATCAATAAAGAGCCACAGCCCGTCGACGAAATAATCGGGTCGGCAATTTCATACTATGAAGACCAACTCGCAAACAGGCAGATCGAAACCGACATTCCGGCCGACCTGCCAATGGTACTGGCTGATGCTGTGCTCATTCAACAATTGATGATCAACTTATTGGAAAATGCCGTAAAGTACACCCCGTCAACATCTTCGCTCGAATTCAAAGCAAGAGTAGAAGGCGAGTTTATAAAAATCGAAATCGACGATCGTGGACCTGGAATTCCGGACGAGCAAAAGAGCCAGATATTCAAAAAGTTTGTACGTGCTACGGATAAAGCGCACACTACCGGAGCCGGTCTCGGACTGGCTATCTGTACTAGTATCGTAGAAGCGCACAACGGAAGCCTTGGCGTCTCAGACCGAGAGGGCGGCGGTTCATCATTCTGGTTCACCTTACCAGTAGACAAATCTGCTCTCACTCAACAAGAACAAACCATCAATACAAAAACCGCTACGGCGCAAGAGGCATAACATGTCGAAATCCAAAACAGCTGTACTGGTCATTGAAGACGAAGCACCAATCAGGCGATTTCTGAAAATGACTTTGTCGAGCCAGGGCTACGAGTACATGGAAGCCATTACTGGACAGGAAGGAATGCTCAAAGTAGCATCCGAAAAACCAGATATCGTCATTCTCGATCTGGGCTTGCCGGACATGGACGGGCTGGAAGTTACCAAACAATTGCGCGAATGGACGCCGATTCCAATAATAGTCCTTTCTGCTCGCGGGCAAGAAAAGGACAAAGTGGAAGCGCTCGACGCGGGCGCTGACGACTATTTGACCAAACCGTTTGGAGTCGCTGAATTGTTAGCACGAGCAAGAGTAGCGTTGCGACGCGCCAGCACAACTTCAGACGGAGAGGCACTGTCGACTTTCAAAATCGGCGATATCGAAGTAGATTTTCTGAAGCGGCAAGTGACATCCGGTGGTGAAGAACTGCACTTGACTCCGATTGGGTACAAATTGCTTTCTACCTTAATCAAATACTCCGGGAGAGTCGTCACGCACAATCACCTCCTGCGGGAGGCTTGGGGCGCTGAATATTCAGGAGAGACCCATTATCTGCGCGTCTATATGGCTCAACTCAGGCGAAAAATGGAGAAGAACCCCGCCCAACCGAAGTTTCTAATCACAGAACCAGGTGTTGGGTATCGACTGCGTGTAGACTGAGCAAAATCTTGATTTTATCTTTACGCTTAAGCGATTGACTTTCATTTAACCTTAACGCTGAAGCGGCAACCACCGCTTGGCAAGGCGACTCGGTAGCGGAATGCTAATTGGAGAGGAATGAAGAGCAGCTGGCAAGCAGTTTCGTGCATCCTATTGACCACAGCAGTGACCAACACGGCTGCATTTGCACAATCTCAACCTAAAATAGCAGCAGCGAGTGGCACAAAAGAATCAACAGCCAACACGCTTGAAATTCCCAAGCAAATTTTAAAAACTGGCGTCAGTCTTGACACAAGGAGTGTTGCGCCAAATAGTCTGCAATTAGCAAACACAATTGAACTGTCTCCAATTCTTGAGAGCATCAATACACTGCGCAGCGGCGTTGGGAAAACTGATGGCTCAACCACTATTGAAGGCTTGAGCAGAAGACAAGATCTTTGGGATG
>JACMKL010000666.1 GCA_014380105.1 Candidatus Melainabacteria bacterium | reverse complement strand
TCGAAGATGTCTTCGCGCTCATCACCAGGATTTCTATAGCGGTCGTACTGCAAATTGAATTGCTCACCACGCCGCGAGACCGAAAGAACTTTCGAGTCCCAGTGAAAATTGATATTCGGTCCTTTGTCGATAATTTCGTCAAGAATGCTGGTATTGATTGCAGGTGCATTGTCGGAGCCGCAATGTAAAAGTTCTTGATAGTGATAAGTCATGCCGGCGAGAGTGGCTTTCTTCTTAATCCATTCGAGGTCTTCAGCATTCGGTTTTACTACCGGAATTTCACATGGCGCGTGAGTCAGAATTGTTTCTCTGACAATGTCGAGCTTCTTCTGTAATTCGGGTCCACCGACGAGGTCAAACAGGCGACCACCGATCACGGGAGACGCCGACAAGATCACCTTAAAATCATTCCAGCTTCCCGCGGATTGCCCAGGGGCACAATAACTGCAGGCTTTTGGTGGGCAAACTGTCAGCTTTCCCTGGTCGATCGGGCAGGCGTATCTCTTTTCGTAAACAGGACCGACATCGAATACATGTACTTCGACGTCTGCGCCCGCTAATTCCTTGAGAGCGAACAGTCCGGAGGCACCCAGGCCTACTAAAGCAAGTTTCCGCATGATCTTAAGCTAACTCCAAAATCCGGCACACGCCAGCGTTTTGCCCATCTCAGGGCTGCTGACCACCCTTCAGGGCAGGCCAACAGCCAATTTTACCACCCGCTGGACGATATTTTTCGGAATTCTTGACTACCTTAAGGCAACTTCAAGTTTAGATGTCTCTAAAAGCTTTTCGCGCTGTTCCTTCTGGAGGAAAGCAACCATGAACCAATTTGTGCGTGTTTTAAAAATTAGAGATTTCCCGAATTTCTTGTTTTCCAAAATTTGCCCTATCGGAATTACGTATTTTTTCGAACGGGTCTGCAAATATACTTCCGATTTTTTGATGCGCACCAACTGAGGAATTTTTTCTTTGTAGAACCAATGAACAGCTAAAAGTGCAGCGAAGAGAACTGTAAAACCAATTATTTCACCGGAAGATGGAATCGTAGAATTCTGGAGCAAGACAAAAGAGACAGCCATGAAAATTGCAGCGATTGCCACGTTGGCGGCGTCGAGAAATGAGTCAGAGAGACGGTAGTTTTGTTCTCCAGAATTTTCTGGTGGGTGTGCCACCTTGCTTTTGATCAATGAGACGAGTTGCTCGCTGTCAGTAAGTAGCGGTGACAACAAAAAACATTCTCCGCGCGTGCAGGTAACCTGGTGCATTTCGGTACCGCTTTCAGCATCAGTGAAAGGAAATATTTGCTCTATCTCAAACCAATGAAATTTTCTTTGAAAAAATGGTGCTTTTATTTCCAAGGTGTCAGCGGTGACTGCAACCTCTTGAACAAAGCGCTGGTGATTTTTAAGCGATGAGGCAAAGAGCCAGACGTTAGCTAGCCAAACCAGAGCTACAAGGATTAGCAATCGCGTTAGAGAATCCAACTGTGAGGCGCTAATTGGGTGCGGAATCACGCAGTAAGTATAAAACGCCACTTGCACTGGTGTTAGTAATAAAAATAATGAAATCGAACGGAGGGCATCATTCTTAAGATGATCTGGGAGACGCTTCGGGCGAAGCTTTAACGAATCAGACAATTGCCACCACTGCCAGAATGCTTTACCTTCAAGGCAATGAACTGACTGATTACTTAGATTAAGCTGCGAAGGATTTTTTAAGTCGTATGGCATGTTGGTATTTCTCAAGAAGCGCGGATCGTAGATTGAATCCTACACCTGCCTCTTGACTACCTGTCCTGAGTTAAGCTTAGCTTCACTTTTGGAAGTTTTGCGAATACTCTTTAGTCAACAAATAGCTTTGGTCTGGACTGCTCCATGGCATCGAGCATCCCAGAAATTTGTCCGCCCAAATCGTCTGTAATTTTTTGCAGAGCGACCTTTTTGGCAGTTTTATATTCGTGTTGATAACTCCGCAAATCTATCGCGTTTCCGACGTCAATATAAACCGTACGTGGACCTTTGATTGTGGGCTCGCCACCTAAGACTTCATGTTCTAGTCTTTCGAGGACATCGCCAAAGCGCTCCTGAGTC
>JACMKL010000665.1 GCA_014380105.1 Candidatus Melainabacteria bacterium | reverse complement strand
GCGGTTTCTCAAAAAGTAAACGACGAGCTCAAAGGCGAGATGTCGACTGTCAACGATATCAAAATGAGCCATCTCGCACTCTCGCAGGATTTTGTAAAAAGCACTTTTGGCGATTTGCAATTCACTGATTCGTCAGTCCCTCCAATTCCTTCGGCTCGTAATCTGCAGACGCTCAGTTATTTGGAAAGACAGCCACTCTCTGAATCAGCGAAGCAAATCGCCGACACGAGAAAGCTAATTGATTTGATACCGGACGAGAAATTGCGCACCCAATTGCTTGAAACTCTCGACAAAGCGAAGACAAAACAGTCAGCTCCAGTTAAGTCGGCTGTTGAGAAAGCGCCTGAAGTAACACCGGTAATAGCAAAGCCAGACAGTGAAAAGCAAGAAGCAGAAAAGCCGAAAGCAGAAAAAGCTCCCACCGCTGAAGAGCTAGCCACTAAGCAAGCCACTAAGCAAGCTAATCTCCGCGCCGAATGGGAAAAGGCTTCGCCATTATCTAAGGAAGTTCAGCCTAAGTGGGATGCAATAGAGCAAGGTCAAATCGGCGATTGCTTCGTTGCCGCAACGATTAAAGGTGTCGCAAAAACACCAAACGGTCCAGAGCAATTGCGTGACATGATTAAGCAAAAAGCTGATGGCTCTTACCTTGTGAAATTTCCTGGAAGCCCAAATATCGTAGAGGTGAGCCAAAAAGACATTACTCCTTCAAAAGACGTTCCTGCGGGAGCTCGTCAGATTGATGGCAGCAGCGATCTATCCAAAAATTGGCCCAGAATACTTGAAGCCGCATTGGGACGCTATTATGCCGAACATATGCATCCAAATAAAGCAGGCACTGATAATCCTTTAGCCACGCTAAACGGGTGGAGTGGTGACAAAGTTGAGGTAGTCGAATTACTTACAGGCAAAAAATCTGAAGGTGCTGACATTCAACATAGCACTCTGTTGGATTCGCAAAGGCAATACGCACAAGAAACCACGCTTGGAATGCTCCGCTATCTTCCAACCGGTGTGATCGACAAAATGTGGTCAGTAGATAATTCCAACAATTCCACTTTGTCACAACCAATGCTTGAAGCACTCAACAAAAATGAAGTGATGGTCAGTGGGCGTGGCGCTCATGCCTACTTGATTTCGAAAAATCCAGAAAGTGGAAAAATTGAAATTTTAAATCCGCACGGACAACGCGAAGGCACTATAGATGTAACCAATGCCTACCAAAAGGAAGATAAAACAGTTTTGGACGCAAGGAAGCAAATTGAGACTTTGTCAGATCCAGAACTCAAAGAGAAACTTCTCAAAGACTTAAATGCAGCAATTAAGAAAGCGGAAATAGTAATGCCTCCAGGAACCCCTCGTGGCAATGAAAAGGATGGTCGCATCACTATCGAGCAAAAGGATTTACTCTGGTTTTTGCAGCATAACCAATTCAATAATACCTATTGGATGAAATCTTAATTCAGCAGACAAAAAAGCCTCAACCCGCATAAGGTCGAGGCTTTTAAATTTTTGCTACCTCAAACAAACGCTTAATTAGCGTTGTTGACGTCCACGCAAGTGAGCCGGAATGCGACCGTTGTGTGTGTATTGTCTGGTCTGACATGGATCGCAATTGCGTCCTTGTCCCTGGTATGGCTCGTATTCGGGAAACTGACGATAGTAGTTGTCCTGTTGAATAGGCGGTCTATAAGTTGGGATTTCTTGTCTATAAGGAATTTCTGGACGATATTCCGGTGCTGGAATGTCGTACTGTCTGGTGAAATCTTGCGGTTGATGTTCGCGCTGATTGCCCATGAAGATATTTACGACGCCGCCAGGTCCGTTGTAGATAACGGGGGCGTTGCGCTGAGGCGGGCATGGCTGCTCCATGATTTCAGGTTCAATCTGAATCGGTGGGCGCTCCGGAATTGGACGAATCGGAACTGGTTCAGGTAGACGCTCAGGCTCTGGAATTGGCTCTGGCTCAGGAGGTGGAGCTTCGACCACTGGCGGTTGCGCTTCTACACGCTGACCAGGAACTGGAATTTTAAGCGACCATTTTTCTTTAATGAAGTCGCGGTTGCAATCGAGAGTTTTGTACTCGTCACGATTGGCATCGACGATTGCATTTTGCAATGACTTTAATGAATCTTTGTCGACAGGCAATCCTGCCGTCTTCAGTGTGCGCTCTGCTATGGTCGACAGACTGTCGCCCCATTTGACGGTGTAGCGTCCATCCTGGTCCAATTCAACCGGATTCAAGCGCTGCTTCTGCGACTCAGCATGCCACTGTTGGGCTTGCGGTGTCGATAAGTCGTAATCTGGCTTGAAATTGCAGATCGCAGAATTTTCTGCGCGATTCGCCGTTTTCTCGGCGGGTGCCATATTCAGCTCAAGGCCTGTTTCTGTGCTCATGTGTTTTCCGTGACCCTTGTTCTACCGCCCGAATCTTAAAATTCGGTGGCTTGTAGAGTGTTTTGTTGCGAGAGGGAAGGCTTACGCCGGTGTATTGGTATTAAATACGGAGGGGGGGCTATTTGCATATGGTATTTTTCCCACCCCTGGTGACGGTCGTTACGCTTCGATACATAGAGCTTTACTGGAGAGGTCCACCAGTTGGACAATTTGCATAGTTGCAAATATGAACTTTGGCGGACTTTTAAAGTCAGACTTCTATAATGAAGTGAACTGCAACAGAGGAGTAATCGTGTTTTCTGGAATCGTTGAAGAAGTCGGTCAGATAATAGAGATAAGTGAAACGGCGGATGGCTGTCGTTTGACCATCGGCGCGAAGAAGGTAGTTGCGCCAGTCAATCTGGGCGACTCTATATCAGTAGATGGAATTTGTCTTACTGTAGTTGCGTTTGACGACAAGTCGTTCAAGGTCGAAGCGGTACTAGAGACGATGCGCCGCACCAAGCTGGGCGAAAAGAAAGTCGGGGACGGTGTCAATTTAGAGCGTGCAATAACGCTGGCAGATAGGCTGGGTGGGCATCTTGTCACCGGTCATATTGATGCCGTAGGCGAAGTTGTACATGTAGAAGATGATGGGTTTTCGAAGGTGGTCACATTTGAATTGCCGGGGCGTCTTGCGCCGTTCTTTGTGGAGAAGGGCTCTGTGACTGTTGATGGTGCTTCGATGACAGTCGTCGACTGCTCGGCAATGTATACGGAGGAGGCGACCGCACCCGAGAAATTGAATTTCCGCATCGCTCTCATTCCTCACACGCTTGAGGCGACAACATTTAAGTCTCTTAAAGAAGGAGTCAAGGTCAACATCGAAACCGACGTAATTGCCAGATATGTGGCGCGCTGGCTTGAGCCTTACCTGGACGAAAAGCTTAAGAAAGTGACTGCGAAGATATCTTCTGCAGCTGCTAAAGGATAGACTTTCAGTTGAAGCGGGAATCCCTGGTGACATGAGGCGTTGATAATGAACTCTGAAACGGACCGGGCTAATGCTGTTGGTGGGATTCCGAAAGGCGAATCGCAAGATTTGGATTTCGACTCCATCGAAGCGGCTATCGAAGATATTCGTAACGGAAAATTTGT
>JACMKL010000664.1 GCA_014380105.1 Candidatus Melainabacteria bacterium | reverse complement strand
TCATACAAGTTGATACAGACGGATCCATCCGGACCCAGCTTGATATAAGCCGAGTCATCGTAGACTTCGGTGAGCATTTTATATGAGCCGGATCTGTCGATAATGATTGCCTTCGCTCCAGCCAGAGTCTTCATTTGAATAATCTGCTGGGCGACCATGGATTTACCTTCACCCGGTTGACCGAAGACAATACAGAGGGCGTTTGGTAGTTTTTCGTTGTACGGATTGAGGAAAACCGGCTCCAGAGTTTCTTTGGAAAACCCCAACCAGTCGCCATCTTCAGAGCCTAATTTGGCGTGTACAAATGGGAATGAATTACGCACTGTTGGAGTCCGCGCCACTTTTCCACGACGGACTTCATCAAGTCCGAGCCCTGGCAAACTGCCGATGAAAAGACTCTTTTGCTCATGATAGCCAACCACAAAACGGGCGCCGCGGCATTGAGCAGCAGCCGTTCTTACTAATTCAGTCGAACGGTTGAGTTCGTCTAAAGTGTCACCCATCATCGTGAAATAGACGGCGTAATTAAACACTTCTATGTTGGTTGTGTACAATTCCGAGCCGATACTGGCAGCTTCTTGTGCTTTTTCAGCTTCTTCCTGGTTAGGCGCTGAGCGCTGACCCATCAGTCCCTGATAGGTGTTGGCATGCGCTTGCGCTTGCTTGCGTTGCAATGCCTTTCGGAAAACTTCTTTGTCTAATTTGTGCGCGTAAATATTCATTCGCCAGTTGCAATTCAAACGCAACAACGGCTGCAGCCAGAGTGGTCCAGTCCGCTCCGGTAGTCGATTCATATATAGAGTACGGATGTAGCGACCGGGCTCTTCATTGTGATTTTCCGAATTGATTTCGGTGTAATCATCGATCACAACATAATCAGGTTGATTGAAGTTGTAGCGCGATTCGACTAATTGCTCACGAATGGTGGCAGGTTCCATATCAGGGAAAACCCGACGCAGTCCGGCTGGCATAGGATTTGTTTTAGGGCGCATCGGCACCGGTAAGAAATCTTCCGGATCCTGACCGAATTTCGGATTCAATTCTTTGTAGAGCATGCGGAAATATTCAACAGCACCAATTGGACGACCGGTCATGCCGCAATTGCCCAATTGACCTACATAGCCAAAAGCACGCTGAATCAGCGTGGTGACATTTTTGAAGTGGCTGCCTACCGTCTGTCGAGCCGCCTGATTGGTGAATACGTCGAGTACACGTCGCATTGTCTGGTCGACGAAATTCTGCTTCTGTTGCTTCTCACGGGGAGGGCGGAAACAGAAGGTGACATAGAACTTGAGCTCCGGCACAAAGTTTTTGGCGAGAAGAAATGCTTCATCGTTTTCAACAACTCGTGCGACATACTTGAGAAAGTCATCGTTTATAACCTCTACCGGATGTTTTGCAAAATAGTCTCTTTTACTGATGTTTTGACATTCAACTGTAAGTTGTACCGACGTATCGATACCATTCAAAAAACCGGTGAAGTGATTCATGAGCGAGCCGAGTCTGACTTCGTCGAAGCCCGAAACGTGCACTCCGTCTACTTCAAAGCAGCAGCGATAACTGCCGTCTTTTAGAACAATGACACCTAATCCGGAATCATCATCGTGAAACATGTCCCAAATAGGAATAAGACCGGCAGCCGATGGATGCGGTCTTGGAACACCTAAAGAAGGAATTTTTCCCTGTAAATCAGCACTCAGTCCATCAGTGACTTTGGACTTTTTCAAAAGTCCGAACAAACCATTTTCTTTGGACAGTGAGCGGGTTGCAGAAGATACCATACGGGTGTTTACTCAACAAATTCTAGAAGGTTTTCGTCTACCAAAAACCGAGTCGGATTGGGGTCCGGTCCCGGAATATAAATCTGCGATGTCACATAAAAGTTCAAAACTGTTTCCCAATATCCGCCTGAATGATTGAGCGTAAACAAGCAATAAATGGGTCCGGCAGCTCCAACTAATAACGAGATGTGCAGTCTTATGTCTTGCCCGCCGAAAGGAATTGGATTCAGCCATGAATACAGCTGTGTGGAAATAATCAAACTTCCCAGGATGGCAATAAGTTGATCGTAGCGTAAGCCGAATAACTTTGGGGCGTCTTCTAGGTTTAGCGGTGTATTGTCTTCCATGATTCTGTCTCTCTTCTTTCTTTATCTTAGGAGCTAGTTGCCATTTGTGTGGGCTCCGGTCCAAGAATATCGTCCAGGTTGATTGCTTTCGGGAAAAATATAGCGTCAACATAATCAGGCGGAAGAGTAACAGGGCTGGCGTTTCCGTTGATCGCCTCCTGTCTTTGGTGTTCCACCAGAGATTTTGGCAAATCAGAGCGCCTATCCACCTGGTTGTAATGTCTTACCGCGCCATGGAAATCTCCAACCATGCGGCATACTTCACCCATTATGTAATGATATCGAGAACGGTTGCCCGTCCAGCTTTCGTCTGACAGAGCGGCTTCTAATTCTTGTCCTGCCAATTCCAACCATTTATCTGCCGCTTCGCCGGCTTCGCGAGCGCACCAGACACCATTTAAGGCAAGTAGTGCTCGGTCAAGCGGGTGAGCATTGATTTTGCGTCCAGTCAGGACGGCGTGCGCGAATTTTTTGGCATTATTGATTTCAACAGGTGCAACTGCCAGAAGCGGGAATAAGGCGTCTTCTACAAATGAACTGAACCACCAGGTGTACAGGCAGGCAGGGCACATGGCAATCAAAGCAGCACGCAGAGATGGATGAGGCAGCACTCGATGCAGGTCAGCCTCTACAGCAGTGTCTCTGGTCATTGCCGGGGTGCGGGTCAGAGCTTGAGTTGCAAAAACCACTTCGCATTCAGGGCATTGAACCGAGAGGGTGCGGAGAATGAAGTCTTCGATTTCTACAGTAAGTTCGTTCATGTCGTTTTACGCCGGGATGTGAGAATGCCAATTTCCTTATACAGATTAAGTCTTTTTCCGCCAAGGTAAATCAGTGGTTCTCCCACGATTGGTGGGGGAATTCCCATATTTGCAAAGAATTCGGAAGTATTTAGAGAGAAACGCTCGATCTCTGGCTAATTGCCAGCAGATCGAGCGCTTCAC
>JACMKL010000663.1 GCA_014380105.1 Candidatus Melainabacteria bacterium | reverse complement strand
GCTTTGACGGCGTTTTCTTTGTGGCGGTCCGAACAACTAAAATTTATTGTCGAACGGTATGTAAGGCTCAAGTGCCGCGATTCGAGAATTGTGGCTTTCATCCGAGCGCAGCATCTGCAGAAAAAGCGGGTTATAGACCGTGTCTGAGGTGTCGTCCGGAACTTGCCCCTGGTCATTCGTCCGTTGATGCTGTCAGTCGGCAAGCCGCCTACGCAATGTCCCGAATTGAAGACGGCGCCTTATCCGAAGGTGGCGTCGATCAACTGGCATCAGAGATGGGCATTACTAGTCGTCACTTGCGGAGAATTGTTGAGAGCGAATATGGTGTTACTCCAATTGAGCTTGCGCAGACTCAGCGACTGTTAATGGCAAAGCGGCTTTTGACGGACACTAATCTACCGTTGACTGCAATTGCTATGGCCAGTGGCTTTTTGTCATTGCGTCGATTTAATGCCTTGTTTTTAGAGCGGTATCGGATGAATCCATCGCGATTACGCAAAGAGAAAAATGTCGAGTCCGAGTCTGGCACCTTCGGGTGCGAGCTGTCTTTTCGTACACCTTATGACTGGAATTCAATATTGGGATTCCTCAGATATAGAGCGAGCCCAGGTGTTGAATTTGTTGATGATCAAAAATACATGCGCACTGTCAGTAGTGGCGGGCATCAGGGTTGGATTTCGGTTGAGCTGTCCACAAAACAAGATGCACTTCGAGTGACTGTGTCAAATTCACTCGCGCCAGTTTTGCTGACTGTGATTGCAAAAGTAAAACGATTGTTTGATTTGCAGGCGACTCCTGCAATTATAGAAGACCATCTTGGGACGCTGGCGAAGGCGTATCCGGGTCTGCGTGTCCCTGGAGCATTCGATGGATTTGAAGTTGCGGCAAGAGCGATTCTTGGGCAACAAGTAAGTGTTAAGGGAGCGACTGTACTTGCCGGTCGCGTAGCAAAATTGCTTGGTGAAAAAATTGAAACGCCGTTTGCGGAATTGAATCTTTTATCACCGAATGCCAAATCGATGGCTAATGTCGATCCTAAGGCATTGAGCGCTCTCGGTATCATCGGCACGCGAACAGCTAGTCTGATTCAACTTGCAAAACATATAGACAGTGGAGCGTTTAACTTAGAGCCTGGCTCAGATGTTGAAGCAACCAAAGCCGCTATGAAGGAAATTGCTGGAATCGGTGATTGGACTGCTGAATACGTAGCCATGCGTTGTTTAAATTGGCCCGATGCATTTCCATATTCTGACCTAGGTATCAAAAAGGCTTTGGGTCTGAAATCAGATAAGGCAATTATTGAAACGGCTGAAGCTTGGCGACCATGGCGTTCGTACGCTGCGATGCATCTTTGGAAATCACTTGAGAAATAATCAGAAAATATCTTCGGAAGGAATTGAAATGAGCTACGTATTCAAATTTGTCAAAACACCGGTTGGGCAGTTGAAATTGATCGCCAGCGAAAATGGTCTGGCAGCCATACTCTGGGAAAATGACAATCCGCGTCGTGTCAGGGCTTTTGACGCTCTGGAAGACAATAGTGATGCGATTTTGCTCGATGTTGAGCGTCAGCTGAATGAATACTTTGCCGGAAAGAGGGAGAAGTTTTCTGTTCCGTTAGAT
>JACMKL010000662.1 GCA_014380105.1 Candidatus Melainabacteria bacterium | reverse complement strand
TTGGTTTTGCCGTTCCGCATGGGCGAGTCCGTGCAGCGAAATCGCCGCTATGCCCCCATCTGGAAACGCAACGACCCGCAGGAAGGCCCCTGCGGGTCGTTGAATTTCAGCAGTCCCATCTGAGCATCACTCAAATTAAACCAGGTGTATGCAACGTATTTTGTGTATCCGAGATGCAGCTCCAGAGCAGTTGTAGCACTTTCTAATTCTTTAACGGCTCGAACATAATTGCGTTGAGATTTTTCATAGAGAATGTTTGCTTCATCAAATTCGCGGGAGCGAAATTTTTCAAACGCCAAATTGCGTAATGCATTTCCCTTCTTCAACAGTGCATAACCATAATTGCTGCGCGCGACTGCGGTCGGTAGAGAGCCTTTGCCAGAGCCACGATGCTCGCAAAGATTGAGGAGGATTTGCAAGAAGTTTTCTGCGTCGGCATAAACTGTATACGCATAAACAGATCTTACATCGCAGCGTTTGACTAGTTTGTGACCGTGAAAAACATAATCGTAAATTTGATTTTCACAAATTATTCCCGGCATCATACTATTTGCTTTATGAAATGCAATGAGTGGATGCGGCACGGGAAAGGCGTTTAAGCTCTGGTCGTTGCGAAGTAAGTATTCAGCGACCGAAGCAAGTTCAAACATAAATATCGTCGGATTCGAGTCCTCCCATCGAAAATCAACGCGCGCGTCAGGTGATGCATGTTCTTTTGCACGATTAGAATTAGTTTCGCCAACAACATATCTGACTATGTTTCGCGCCACAAAAACATAGGCCAGTAATGCGTTTTCTGAATCCTTTAAATCCTCAGAAATTTTGCCTTCTAAGCACTTTGATGCAGCTGCAGACCGTCCTTGCTCAGCACCAAGATAATTTTGCGATGCGTCTCTAGCCTCGCTGCGAGCATTTTTCAAATTCTCCATAACAAGACGAGGATCGTATTTTTCTTTGTTTTGCTCGTCGAAGGTATTTTTCTCCATCAAGCACGACGCTGCAGCTAAGTGGGCATAGGCGCAGTCGAGAGATTTGCTCATTCCGATCTGGGGTGCGATGGCGATAGATTCTTGAAAAAGCTCGAGTGCACTCTGGAAAAAACCACGGCTCAATTCATCTGTGCCCCGGTACAATTTGCTTCTAAAAATTGCAGAAGGACGGCGTCCTGCTTGAGTTATTCCATCGACGAATTCCCCCATATCTCGACGTTCTGCTTTCTCGATTACGGGTTTAGTTTTGGTCGCTTTTTCTCTTTGTGCAGTAAGAATTTTATAAAAGCGCTGATTGGTTACAGTCCAGGGGATAGTTCTCTCCGCTAGCTCTGGTGCGCTTCCGGGTCTGTATAAAATTGCCAGCACTGTCAGATAATGCGCCGTGATTGCAAACAGCAATGTGCCAACTACGAGTTTTGTCTGCCAATTTTTACCCCATTTATTTTGGGCTAGCCTCGCCGCCCGAGCGCGGTAGCGTCTCACATATGCAAGTGCGGCCGAGCCTCCTTTCCACTCGACGAGCGTTTGCTCAATCGCTTTGCGCATCTCAGGCGCAGTTTGAAAACGCTTCTCTGTTTCTTTCGCCATCGCCTTAAAAATAATGTCTTCCAGCTGCTTCACCAGGCGAATGTCGGCTTTGACTCCACTCAATCCAGCCGGCATTTCGCTGACTTGTTTGTGCATTGTCTCAAGTGTGTTATTGCCAATCAGTGGTGGTTGCCCGGTCAGGCATTCATACATCAAGCAACCCATTGAATAAATGTCAGAGCGGGCATCAGTCATGTGACCGAGGCATTGCTCGGGACTCATGTACAGCGGGCTTCCGAAGACATCTCCACTTTGAGTCAATTCCTGCATATCGAGTCCAGCTTTCGGTAAAATTTTCGCGATTCCGAAGTCCACGAGTTTTACATAATCCATTTCGTCGCCAACTGGAATAAGCACAATATTGCTTGGCTTCAAGTCGCGATGTAGTACACCGGAGTCATGTGCATGTTCGAGCGCTTCCAGGACTTGAGTGACAATTTTCAGGCAGCGATTGACGTCCAACTGCCCCCAGGTCTTTATGATTTCTGATAGCGAGCGCCCTTCAAGATAGTCCATAACCAGGAAGGGCTGGTTGTCTTCCGTGATACCAAAATCGTATACGTTGATAATATGCGGATGCGCAAGGTGGTGAGACGCTTGCGCCTCAGCCTGAAAACGCCGAATCATCACTGGATTACTGCTGAGGTGCTTGTGCAGTAGTTTTAGTGCTACTGATTTTCGGGTCAAAATCTGAAGAGCCTTATAAACACGGCTCATTCCACCTGTTCCTAATAGCCCGTGCACTTCATATTTGCCAAGCAAAACGCTGCCGATCAGTTGGTCGGATTTGGAATTCGAATTGCTCATCGAAACATCGATCGGCGCTTTGCTATGCGCGGTGGACTCTTGCTCGATTTCGTTATGATCTGGCTCAGCCAACCCAGACTCCCGTGAGTCACATAAATTTTACTAATTTCACAGGCATCCACTAACCTTATGCCCAGGCAGGCTGACCTTACGACCGAATAAGATAGTTTGGCGACCTCAATCTGCAATAATGCATTGAGAACACTTGGGACAATTGATGCGCGCGCAATTTTCAATTTTTCGACTTTCACAAATTTTGTTTTTGCAGGCAATTTTTCTTGCGACAGTCGTGTCGCCTGTCAGGGCTGCCGAAAGTAAAGATGTCACCTGGGTGCTATCTGAAAGCAGTAATTTTCTTGGAAATGTGACCGTCAATTTGAGCGGCACAGCGATTCCGATATACATGGA
>JACMKL010000083.1 GCA_014380105.1 Candidatus Melainabacteria bacterium | reverse complement strand
CGCGCCCGCCGGTGCTCGGCTCATGATGCAGCGGCGTGCGGAGCACCATGCCGCAGAACTCGTCCCAGTAGGAGCGGGTGTAGATCAGGTGTGTGTGCCACACCTCATCGGTCACAAAGGACGGCGTGACTGGATGACCAGCACATGCCGCCAGGAACATGAAGCGCTTGTACTCCTCGATGGCACGCAGGGTGAACTCGTAAGTCCAATCCTGCTCATCGGAGAGTCGCTTGGAGAGCGGATATGGCGCGCCTTTCACGTCGAGCATAAACGTCTCGACCCGCGCCCAGATTGCGCGCTGGCTTACGTTCGAAGAGCCAATCGCCCTCGCCGTGCCAGCTGCGCAAGCAGCAGAATAATCACCGTCATGTTTCATATGAGTATCCCTCTGGTTTGGGGATTTCCAGTTCAGAATTGCGGCTTGGAGCGACTAGCTCCCACCACCGCAGCTCGAACCGCCACCGCCGCAGCTCGAACCACCACCGCCACAGCTCGAACCACTCGAGCTGCTGCACGAAGAACCGCTGCTGGTGCTGCTGCACGACGCCGCAATCACAGGCGCCACAGAGCCGGAATCGGACGTGGTGGTCGTGGTTGTGGTGTCTTCGCGACGACGACGGTCAGCTTCCTCTTCGTCATTGCGACGACGCACCTGGTCGGCAATCACGCTGCCCGCAACCACGCCGGCACCGACAGCAAGCGCTGTGTTGACGCCATTGCTACCACCGGGGCTGTTGGTCGCATGCGGGTCGGTCGTGCCAGCCGGCGTTGAGGCGCCAGTCGCAGGAACCGAATAACGCGCAGTAATGGCAGCGCGAGCGCGACGCTCGGCATCGAGGCGCGCCTGGAAGCCAGTGTCGGCCGGCGTCGAAGAACTCGACGAAGAGCCGGACTTGGCGATGGCGCGAATGACGAGGAAGAGCACTACACCGCCTGCGACGATGAGCAAAATAGTTCCGAGGGACATGGAGCTGTTTCCTTCTGAAGAAGTTGAAGAAGAGGGCGGTGAGACGGGCGTGCCACTGTCACCGGAATTGACCGGAGCGGCAGTGCCAACCTTCGCGGTGACGATCGCATTGACGCGCTCCACGATACCCGCAGGTACGGCAGAGGGGTTGCTGGACAGGTTGGCGCGCAAAACGGGAATGACCGGACCATTCTGGTCAGACATGGTATTGCGAACGATGCCCTGGCGGTTGAGATAATCACCAGCGCGTACGCCAACGGAAGTAATCTGCTGACCATCACCGGTCAAAAGAATGACCAGGACGCGCTCCTTGCTGAAACCCGAAGTGGCAATCCAGGAATCCCAGAGCTTGCGCACGAGGACGGGTCCGGACTGACGGGCGTCAGTGCCTGCATCGTCGCCGGAAACCGTGACCACAACGAGGACGTTGAGGTTATGAACGGCAGCCTGCTGGCGAATGTCGGCGGCAACAGAGGAGGATTCGAAGGCACTGCGCAGGGAATTGTCGACGCCGGGAGCGACGTAGACCCTTTCCGACGCACTGTAGCTGGGCAACCAACTCGACTGAGCGGAAGCCTGACCAACCATGCCGAAAACCAACAGGATAAGGAGCGGCAGAGCGCTAAACAACTTTCTCATACTTGATTCTCCTGGCCGGATTTGGCATTCGTTTAACCGGCGGATGACTATTTCGAGACCTCTCCGATTCACCTTTTACATTCATCAAAAAAACCAGCGTTTCTCCCGCGCACATGAATGCGTGGAAAGAAAAACTGATTAAGCTCTGGAAGTTGGGAGCGGTTTTGATAAATGGGAGAAAGAATGAAAACGGAGATATCTTTTCCTGACACAAAGACGTGTCTGATTTCTCCAGAACTATCTCTAATCAAACTCTATGAAGCTTGCATTCTTGCCGTTTTGAACAGATTTGCAAGAACCTAGCCTGGTTTGTTTCTGCCAGATATTTCGGAAACTTACACGCACGTGAAAGGCGGGGGATTACTTGTCTTAAAATGCGCTCAACATCGAAGTTGCCGCCTTCGCCAAGTAACGCAAGCCCGCGCTCGCGAAGCTAACCCACTTAACAACTGAACACAAAGTGCCTATTTAGGTTAACCGCGCATGAGTACGCCAGCAGTTTTTGCAACTGGTCGGCATTGGCGATTCATTCGAAATTAGCTAAGTCAGACTTAGATTTTGGGTGAAGGCAGTGCGACGTTCCAAAAGGGTCTTTAATTGCTATCTAATGGTGACACCCAAACGTCCGAAATTGTAAATGAGACTTCGAGAGGCTTTTGGTCTGCAGAATCTAGTTTGTAAGGAGCAGCTTTGCGGATAATTGCGACTGCAGCTTGGTCAATGGAACTGCTCCCGGAGGTTTTGAGAATGGCTACTTCGATGATTTCTCCAGAAGAGTTTAGAATCAATTTGCAACTAACTGGCTTTTCAACTAGCGACGGCGGATTAGGATTTGAAACAAAGCTGTTGGTTCCGTTAGCGTTTGTCTTCATTACTCCACAAGATTTCAATATCGCAGTTCTTACTGAATGGCCGTAAATACTTCGGGTGAATTGAGTTCGTCCTTCAGTTTCAACAGTCCAAAACAACAGCAAACTGAAAGCAAGCAACACGGGTTTTATTTTCATGCTATTCGTCCTTGTACCTTTATCAAACTACCACTGAAACCGGAATCCATCAAACTATTTCTGGGAATTGCCACAATGATCTCGCTCGATTTCAGATGCCTTGAGGTACTCGAAATCATCTCCTACGATTTGGTAGTTTTCTGCGTCCGCCATCTGCACAAAATTTGCTTACGCCAAAGGTAAAGTCTGATTCGTCGGAATACGAAACCAAAACGTACTGCCTTCGCCATTCTCACTGTCGACACCAATTGTTCCACCGTGCTCACGAATAATTGAGGCACAAATTGCCAATCCCAATCCGCTACCAGATTTGCGCCCAGCCTCGCGTTTCGACTGTTTAAAACGGTCAAAAATTGTGGCGCGCTCTTCTTCCAAAATGCCCGGGCCATTGTCTTTGATTCGAACTTCAAGCCACTCGCCATCGGACTCAGCGCTAAGCACAACTTCAGTATCTTCAGGAGAAAACTTGATGGAATTGGAAATAATATTGGTAATCACTTGTGTCAAACGTTCATGGTCGGCGTTAACCATCAAATCTTGCTCAGGCAGGATGACTTTGATGCGCTTACTTTCACTGAGGGCAAGAACAGACTCTGCTGAATTTTTAAAAGTTTCAAGCAAAGACTCCTTGCGAAACCGCATATCCCAGGAGCCTGAATCCAGTTTTTCAATATCGAGCAAGTCATTGATTAAGCCGATTAAACGCTTCACGCTGCCGGTGACATTATTGATGATGCGATTAGCATCTGCCGGTAATTCTCCGTGCATGCCGCTTGCCAGAGTATTCAGACGCAAATTGATCGACGTAAGAGGCGACCTCAAATCATGACTGACGATCGCTACGAATTCCTGCTTCATGCGCTCAAGCTGTTTGCGCTGCGACACATCATGCGCAACACAAACCATTGAGCGCTCCTGTTCGACAAAACGTACAGACCAACGCGTGTCGACAAGCGCACCATCTTTTCGCATCACACGATTATCGAATGTCTCAATAGCATGATGTTGAGCCTCTTCCAAACAATTTATAGTGTGCTTCAAATCATCCGGAAATATAATCGAGGCAAAGCGCATGCCGACGAGTTCTTCCGGACTGTAGCCCCACATGGTGCTGGCAGCGGTACTTACTTCTGAAAAAACGCTCGACGAATTTAGCGAGCAGATGACGTCAGCTGCATAATCAACAATTACACGCTGCTTGCGAAGGGCATTTTCGAGCTCCGAAGACATGCGACGAAATTCCATATCGAGCATCGCCATTTCGTCGCCACCTGCAATTGGCTCGTTGAGCGGCATCCCAGCGGCCAGACGTTGCGCATTGTCAGTGAGAATACCAAATCGAGAAGAAATTCTTTGACTGATTACAAAAGCGAATGCCAGAAGTAGAATCGCTGGTATTGCTACAAAGAGAAGCATCAAGCGACCATAAAAAGTCCTGAATTCATTGGCTTCACCAGCAGCTTTATCTTGCAAATCCTGCTGTTCCTGAATCAAGATATTTAGCTGCTCAGACATACGTCCGGCAAGCGACTTCACTCTCGCGCCGGCTTCCAAATATCCAAACTCGTCATTTCTTTCCCATGCTAAAAAGAACGCATCAGTGTTTTGCTTTGTCTGCTCTGCCAGTATGCTTACTAGCTTCAGTCGCTTACTGCCGATCGCGTCATCTTTGATCAAATCTGAAATGATACGCAGATTGTTTCTAGCTTTTGCAGTGCTGGTCAGCACAGCTTGTTCCTTAAAATACTTAAGGTCATGCGACATGACATATTCATTGCTTGCTTGAAACGCAAACAAAAAATCCGAGCGAACTTCGTTGATTTTGCGAACCAAAAGCCTAAATTTTTCTTCGCGTTTAAAATCTTTTGCAGACTGGCTGACGAAAGCGTACATAACTCCGCCAATTATCAGCTCTATGACGACCGGCACAATAACCAGCAAGAGCAATTGGTGAGATAACTTGAGTTTCGGTTGCACGAAGCGAAATCCTTGGTCCACCAACATATAATACTTGCTTCACAGCTGTTTCTATAAAAGCAACCGATGTCCCTCAAGATTGCCCTGAATCGCAAATCAAATATTGACCTCAGCCAGCAGTTGTATCAACAACTGAAGCAGCTCATTTTGGACGGAAGTCTTCCCGCGGGTAAGCGTATTCCATCTTCTCGAGAGCTTGCCGAAACACTCAAAATTTCCCGTCCAACAGTCGCCAAAAGCCTGGAGCAGCTACAGCAAGAGGGCTTTCTTTTTCTCAAACACGGCTCCGGCACTTTTGTATCTGCAAACGTACGAAAGGCAGCGGGCAAACCAAAAATAAGAGTGCGGGTTTCAAAATTCGGCAAACATTTGGAGAAACAGCTCAGAACGGAAAAGACCGGCGAAGCTTTGAGTGAAACTCGCCAAACGCCGGACATAGCGTTCTATTGCTGGAGACCAGCACTTGATCAATTTCCCCATGATACGTGGGCGCGCATACTGGGACGGAATGCTCGTGACAATCAAACGTTTTCACATGGAGAGCCTACAACTTCAATCGGTCAGGAAAATTTACGCGCAGCGATAGCGCTCTTAGTCGAGAAATACCGAGGCCTGCACTGTACAAAAGAGCAAGTAATTATAGTCAATGGCTTACATCAAGCGATTGATTTGGTCGCGCGCATGCAGCTAGATGATGGTGACACAGCCATTATCGAAGAGCCTGGCTATCACCGCGCCAGAGAAATTTTTTCAGCCTACGGCGCAAAAATTGTAGGAGGAGCAGTTGACGAGGATGGTATTAAAACTGCACAGTTTCGCACAAACAAAAATACGCGCTTGATTTATGTCACGCCCTCTCACCAGTTTCCCACCGGGTACACGATGACACTGGCTCGCCGCCAGGCTTTGCTTGATTGGGCTCAAACCAATGCTGCGATCATTTTGGAAGACGATTATGATAGCGAATATCATGGGCAAGGAAAACCTATTCCCGCGCTGATGAGCCTGGACAAGCATGAATCGGTCATTTATGCAGGAACACTCAATCAAATTATGATGCCGTCCTTAGGAATTGGCTATTTAATCGTACCACCGTCTCTGGTGGCACTATATGCGCGCGCTCATAGTTTAGCTGGCGACACGCTGCCGCCTTCGGTGCAAGACTCGGTGGCGGAATTCATTAATGATGGGCACCTGGATAGTCACATACGCAAACTGCGTCTGCTTTACGCAGAAAGAAGAACAGCATTACTGCAGTCTCTGAAAAAGCACCTCGGTGGGAGAGTCAAAATTTCCGGACAGGATTCTGGCGTTTTTGTGCTCGCTCAATTCGACACCTCTTTGTCTTCCACGGAAATTATCGAAAGAGCCGCGGTGGATGGCATTGCTCTGACCGACACCAAAAACTTCTATTTAGGAAAACCTAAACCGAATGAATTTGTACTCGGCTTTGGAAGTCTGAAACCATCTCAAATAAGAGAAGGCATCAGGAGACTTGCCAAAATTATTGGCAGCGATTAAAAATGCTG
>JACMKL010000661.1 GCA_014380105.1 Candidatus Melainabacteria bacterium | reverse complement strand
ATTTCTTTGATAGATGATGTTTCTTTCCGAAAGAAAGTTGCAGAACAGTGCTTATTAGAGACTCAACGAAGAAGTGCTGAAACCGCTGTTGCGCAAGCCGTCGCGGAATGCGAGGCTATTTATGAAAAAGTATTAGTGTCACGGGGAATGGTGCGGGATTAACGCGAAAGACTTGAAAACACGACTGGGTCGGCTACAATCGTGCATGCTGAAGAGGTGTCATCGGCTGGCAAAAACAGCAACAGCGTGCGATCCGAATTGAGAGGCGTCGATCTTGATAGTTGAAGCAGTAAAAGAAGCAGATACCACGGTCGATTCACCAAGTGATTGGGTGCTCGAAGTTGCGCAGCTGGAAGAGAAATTCTGCAAGGAAATTCGCAAGGTCGATGCTTCTGAAGCGATTCAAAATCTGACCAGGAGTTACCCTGCTGCTTATTATGCAATCAAGCCATATCTCGAGCAGTATCTCAATCCGAAAGTGCTGGAAGTTGGTACTGGGTATGGTTTTGGACTGTGCTATTTACACAAATTAGGAATAGATGCAACTGGTATTGAACCCGGTGCCGGAATAAATGGTTTTGAAGGGCGATATAGCCAGGCGATCAGATTGCTTGAGGCGAATGGATTGAAGAATCCATCTGAGTTTTTGTATCCAGCCGTCGGAGAATCATTACCGTTCCCGGATAACACCTTTGATATTGTCTATTCACTCGATGTTCTTGAGCATGTAAAAGACGTTGAAGGTTGCCTCGCTGAGGCTTATAGAGTAGTGAAGCCTGGCGGGATTATCAAAATGGCTGTTCCTAACTATAACGGGCTCAGAGAACAGCACTACAACGTCTTCTGGCTACCGCATTTACTTAAATCAAAAGCGGTCGCCAAATGGTACGTCAAAACTTTTTTTGGGAGAAAAGATTGGTTCATTGATGAACTAAACTTTGTGACAGCCAACTATTTTAAAAAACTCTTGGGTCGCATGCCTCAGATGAAAGACATGAAGATTCACTTCTATGTGGACCAGAGTGTTCCTCGTTTGAGCCCGATTGCCAGTCGTATAGCAGACACCTATTACGGGGCGCAAACGCGTACCTTCAGAGGTAAAGTCAAAAAGTTTGGATATGGCGTTCTATTAGATATCGTGCAAAATCTTGGATTGGTCGCAATTCTCTCACTAGAAATGCATCCAGTTAAAAAGCCTTAGCTAGCGGGTTTCAATTGATTCGGCAGCTTTGGGCGTGAAGATCTCGACATCTGCGCCCAGGTCTTCGCTCATTACTTTCTTGAGATGTTCGCCAGAATTTTTCAAAACCTTCAACCAGCCGTGGTCCCAATCTCTCACACCCGCTTTCCAGGCAGAGCATCCGCGGCAAGGAAAGCATTCGCTACCACGCCCTTCTAGATGCATAGCGCGATACCAGGTGAAGACTTCACCCTGCCAAATTTCTGACAGTGATTTGTCATTGGCATTCGGAAATAATTCAGCGGTCTTAAACGAAATATCCTGTCCGCAAAGGGCTATGCGACCCAGCGTGTCAACATTTAGCCTCTCGAATGGCCAAACACATGGTTCTTTTTTTCCTGCTTCCAAATCACTGTAAAGGTGTTTGTCCAGAGCTTTGCCGATAGGAATGGCCGTGTTATCGTCCCATGTCAAAAATTTTCGAGTAATTACTTCATCGACTCCAACTTCCTTAATCCAGTAGTCGACCGCATCATCCAGATGTCCGCGCATCGCTTCCTGGCGAATGATAGAGACGACGATGCGGGTTGTCGCAGAAACTTCTTTCCGGAATTGTAGTGCCGCTTTTACGTTATCAACCTGTCTCTCCCACCAATCTTCGGCAGAATGAACAAGACCTCCGCGAGGAGGGCGTAGATTGGCATAATCTTCAGCGCAACCCGCATCCATGGAAAACTCAATCAGGTCAATATTTGCATCGATTAAACGTTTCAGATTATTGCGATTTTTGGCATGAGGTCCAAACATCGAGCCGTTAGTGTTCAGCCAGACGCGCGAACCTTTTGACTTTGCAAACTCGATCATTTCGGTCATTTTGGGGTGCAGCATGGGCTCGCCGCCACCTGTGCAGCGCAACCAGGCACCGTAACGTCCACTTTCTTCGGCGATCCGATTCCATAGCTCTACAGGAAAGGTTTCGCCTCCTCTCTCTCTATAAAACTTTCGAATCTCGGAGTTTCCGTCGGTGTAAGGACACATCGGACAACCAAAATTGCAAGGGTAGATAATCGACAGAACTACCATCAGCGGGAATTCTTCCGCTCCTGGTCTCAATCCATACACAGATTTTGATGGTGATGTGATCATATCGCTGTCTTAATTGGTGCGCTCAAATAGCGAGCCCGGCTCACAATAAAGCATAGATAGCTTAACACGCGTGGTCTAGGTCAGGTTCGAATGAGATTTCGACAGTAAGAATTCCGTTGCGTGAGGACCTTCGTTAAATATGAGATCAATCACACTTACCTTGTGCTCAAATGGCGGAAAGCGCTGCTGGTGTTCAGGATAATTCTCAAAATTCATCCATTCAACTGTTATACCGTTATCTTTGAAGAGCTTTTCATCCAAATACGATTTTGCTGCGGGTCCGGAAAGATAGTGATCGGCACCGACTTGCTTGCAGATTGAGATGAGACGCCAATTGCGGTCGCCTTCAATTTTGAGGTCGGAAGCATTAAGCAATGGCGTGTTAATTGCAAGAGCCTGGCATATTTTTTCGATCAGCAAGCGGTTAATATCCGTGAGTTGCAGAGACTGATTATCTTGGTAGAACTTCTCAAAGACATTCTTGTATTCGGCAAAGTATTTGCAGCGCGAATAATTCTGCGAAATTGATCTCCAGTGTTTTTCTTGCCATTCGTTATTCGCGCACACCATTTGATCTATGTTGAGATCGAGGCGACCTTTCATGATGACCGGGATAGTCAGCCACTGTAAGCCTTGAGCTGTCTTTATTTTGTTTCGATTGCGCCAGTCGTTTTTCGTAAATTGAACAATGTCATAGAATACGAAATAGTCAACTGAGTTAATCAAGTCGAAATACCCTTTCCAGGGCAAATAGCTCGACTGCAAGATGGCGCATTTTGTCGGTTTAAAGGGGGTCATCTCTGTATCAACTCATGTAGAGCCCGTACCACTCTTGAAACATGATCAAAGAGAGCAGTTTGTTTATTTCTGTATGATGTGGCTGTTTTTCGCTTTTGTACAGTTGGTCAATCAGGTTGGAAACTGCGTCGCCATCAAACAATCCATGCCGATTCAGGTTTGATTTACTGAGAGTGTCGCGGGCATATTTTTCCATGCTGTCATAAACCCAGCGATTAACTGGCAGAACGAAGCCTTCTTTGCCTCTGAAAACCATCTCCTCTGGAAAATATTTGAGAGCAGCTTTCTTGAGTAAATATTTTGTTTCGCCATTTCTTATTTTATGGTCACTTGAAAGTGGTGTCACGTAATTGACTACGTCAGTATCAAGAAAAACACTGCGCACCTCTAGCGAATGTGCCATAGAGAGACGATCTACATAGGTCAGAACCTGGTCAGGCAGGAAGGAGTTGAATTCCCATTCAAGAATTCTGTTAAGCGGTTCGGTGCTTTGTAATTTCGCAAACTCCAGCTTTAGTTTTTGAGAAATGCTTTTAAAACCAGAAGTGTCTAAGGATGAATTGAGTAAGGATTTTTTCTCTGCTTCACTAAAAACAAATAGTTTCTTTCGCCAGTCAGGTTGAGTGTTTTCGGCAATTTTATGCAGGTAACTTAAGTCCTTTTCAAAAGGTCGAATCAAATCTAAATCGCCTGTCTCATCAAATTTTTTCAAATTTGCAATTGGTGAAGCCAGGCGGTGCGACAAATAGCTTCCGAACAATTCGTCTGCACCATCTCCCGAAACCGCCACCTTTACATGTTTTGCGATTAATGATGAAAGGAAATAAGTTGATGTTGTTCCGCAGAAAGGTTCATCAAAGCAGCTCAGAATTTTTATAATGTTCTCGGGGAAATCCTTTACTTCGAGCGATTCTTCGTGATGTTCCGTTTTATACTTTTGCGCCACCCATCTGGACCATTTGCGGTCTTGTTCCTTACCATCGGTCGTCGCTTTCTCGCCATAGGTAAGTGTGAAGGTTTTGATGGGCTGAGACGAGTTTTCTGCAGCTAGAGCTGTGGATAAGCTCGAATCAATTCCTCCACTCAGAAAGAAACCTACCGGAACGTCAGACATCAAGCGCTTTTCGACGCCTCTTTTTAGAAGCTCTAATAGACCTTGTACCAGTTCGTCCTCGGATTGTGCACTTCTTTCCGAATCTTCAACAAACTGCGGACTCCAATAACGCGAAATCTGAACTGGTTCTCCCTGCCGGAAAATCAGTTTGTGGGCCGGTGGTAGGCTGTAGACGCCCTCGAAAATGGAGAAGGGGTGAGGAATATGCTTATAGCTCAAATAAGCATCTAGCGCTTCCAAATTGATCCTTCTCTGGAAACCTGGAATGGTCAGCAATGATTTGATTTCGGAGGCGAAGTAGAGGCTGCCGTTTTGTTCAAAATAGTAGAGTGGTTTTTTTCCCATTCTGTCTCGAGCCAATATGCCCATTTTTTCTTTT
>JACMKL010000660.1 GCA_014380105.1 Candidatus Melainabacteria bacterium | reverse complement strand
GGACTGTTAGCCCTCGCCGCTGTGATGATATTTGCTGGTGGCGTCACACTTGCCCCCGCGCTCGCCGGTCCGCTCAATAGCGATTCGTTAGTTGATAGCGACTTCGCCGACGCGGTCAGAAAGCATGTCGAGAAGCGATTTTTCAATTTGATTGAAGCAACTGATTCTCAAAGGACTCAGCTTGACGATATTTTTAAGTCGAGAATGGAAACATCTAAAAAGGCGAGAGCTGAGATGAAGAGAGGCGTTCTTGAGATGACAGATTTGATGGCGAGTGAAACAGCCACAGATGACCAGATAAAAGCCAAATCTTCAGAACTCAGAAAAATGAAAGAAAATCTTGCTGATGGCAGGTTGGAAACAGCACTCAAAGTGCGGAGCATTTTGACAAAAGAACAAAGAAAGGTTGTCGCAGACAAAGTGGCAGGTTTTATCACGGGCAATAACAAGCGACTCTTGCTTCGCTCAATGATATAAAGTTGCAATGCTAAGTGCAGGAGTTGAAACTCTGTTTAAGCCTTTCGGAAATAAGCCAGCAATCAATGACAGCCTTGAGGACGCCAGTCTGGTCAAGGTCTGTCTTGCCGGCAACAACCTGGCTTTTGAAGTGCTTTTGCGTCGCTATCAGAAGCTTGTCTACAACGTACTTTTTCAGATGGTGCATTCTCATGAGCTGGCTGCCGACCTTACTCAGGATACTTTTTTGAAGGCGTATCGCGCTCTCAATACTTTTAGAGTCGAAGCGAAATTTAAGCCGTGGCTCCTGCGCATAGCTACCAACACCTGTTTGAATGCTATTCGAGATAGGAAAGAGTATGACTCGTTGGATGAAATACTTGACGCAAACCCACTTGCAGAGCCAAGCGATAGTGAGAGTGTTGAAGATATTGTGGACATGCGAATAACGCAGCAGCGCCTTGAGGTTGCACTAAAACTTTTGTCAGTGAGACACAGGCAGATTTTTATTTTGCGATACCAATATGATTTGCCGTATGAAGAAATTGCCGAATCAACCGGAGAATCATTGAGCAGCATCAAATCATTGCTGTTTCGGATTCGAGAGAAGCTCAAAAAAATTCTTGCAGACAATGTGGAAAGTGGAATTCTCAGCTAAGCTGACGGTGAGGAAAGTATATGAAAGACGAAGAATTACAAGCTGCGGCCTCGAAAATCGTACAGTTCGATGTGCCCGAATCAGTCACTCAGAATATTCTGAAATCTGTTGCCGCCGAGCCGACAAAACAGTCTTTCGGATTGTGGATTTTTCTAGCTGCCGTCGCAGTCTCTGCATTCTTCCTTCGAGAAACTGCGGAATCGACCAGCGGCATGATTTCATGGTCGATCGGTCTTGTCGTTATGTACGCTGTCAGCCTTTTGATATCGTCATTCAGTGAAGGAGAAACTGCTTGAATTTCGGTCGCTCAGTCATATTGCTCACATTGCTTGTCAGCTTTTTGCTGCCAATGAATGCTGCATACTGTCAGAACGAGCAAATTCAATTTCCAGCCGTCGGAGATTTCCCTACACCTATTCGCGACCGTTTAGGTCTGCGTGGACTTCGCACTGCGGGCACGCCCATCGATCCAGCTTTAGGTGACATCTCCGCAGAACTCATGCATCGCCGTCCACTTATAGTCTGGCGAACATTTGCGGAGTTGCCACTACCGCCTGTCAAAACTTTTTTGTTTTTGCTTTTCGCTGATCTGCTTATTTGTCTGGCTTTTCGTCATAGCACACAAATCGCTTCAATGCGCGCGCGCAGCAATTTCTGGAAATCGCTCGGTGTTGGCGTGATTGTGCTGATCCTGGGCACCACATTTACCAAGTTTTGCTCCGAAACGTTTATTTTGAGACCGCTCGCCTCTCTACTTCTCGGTATGCTGCAATTTCTCTGTCTGGCTGGTCTTGCTGTTAGCAGCCGAGCTTTAGGAAGTTCGTTGCTTAGCAAACTCAAAGTTTTAAAGGCAGAAACCATAACAGAACGACCAGTCCGCTCCTTAGTTGCGAGTGTCCTGGTCGGTACTCTGATCGTTTCATGTTTGGCCATTCTGCCAGGACTGAGCTCGTCGCCTGTAATGGACTCGTTGCCTGTCATTAGCTCGTTGCCTCGACTGGGCGCGCGGCTCTTAATTTTGTTCAGCATGCTTGGACTGGGTGCGATTTTCAGTACAAGGTTTGGAAAGAAAGTTGATTAGCGTCCTCTCTTTGCTACCTTCAGTTACTATCCTCTGTTTTGATACCTAGTCCTTCCAGCCAGCGCGTAAATCTTTTAACTGACATTTGCGATGACTTAGAAGTTGAAGTAAGTCCGAATTTTATTCCGGCTCCACCATCGTTATCAATATCGCTTGCCACCGTTGGTGATGCTGAAATAAAATCCGCACCATTGAGTTC
>JACMKL010000659.1 GCA_014380105.1 Candidatus Melainabacteria bacterium | reverse complement strand
GTTCTTTCGATTGTTCAATTTTACCTTCCAGTCATCGACGTAGGTGAATACGACTGGTACCACAATTAGGGTCAAGAAGGTCGAGGTGATCAATCCACCGACTACCGCAATCGCCATTGGCGCGCGGACTTCAGAGCCGGCACCCAGACCGAGCGCAATCGGTACCATACCGACGATCATGGCGACAGTCGTCATCAAAATAGGACGCATCCGGGCTTCTGCCGCTTCCAAAATCGCAATGTCTCGAGGTACTCCACGATGCATTGCCATCAAGCAATACTCCACAAGAAGGATGGCATTTTTCGTCACCAATCCCATCAACATGACGATACCAATCAATGAATACAAGCCGACTGATTGGTGTGCAACAATAAGACCCAGTGCGGCTCCGCCGATTGCCATCGGTAGGGACATCATGATTGTGAGCGGGTGCAGGAAGTCGTTAAACAACAGCACCAAAACTGCATAAATGAGAATCACCGCTGCAACGATTGCCATGCCGAATCCGCTGAAAACATCTTTTTGGATTTCAACGTCACCACTTACGGATTCGCGAATTGATGCGGGCAAATTTTTGAATGTCGGCAAATTGTGCACGGCTTTCAAAGCTTGTCCCAACGTCACGCCGGTATTCAATGTTGACGTGATTGTCACTTGTCTATCGCGGTCGAAACGGTCAATTTGTGCAGGTCCGCTGCCGAATTTTATGTCCGCTACTTCACTGAGCGGTATCATTTGCCCCTTAAAACTTGAGACCTTGAGACCACCGATGTAGTCAATATTGTCTCTGTATTTTGGGTCGATTTGCACACGAATATTGATCTGTCTGTCGGACAAGTCGAATTTGGCAAGATTGAAATCAACGTCTCCAACTGTTGCCATTGTGGCTGTACGGGCGATTTGTTGGACTGAAACGCCATGATCGGACGCTCTGGCAAAGTCGGGGACGACTTGAATTTCTGGACGCTTCAGTGCAGAACTCGATGTGACATCTGAGATGCCATTGACCGAACGCATTTCAATTGCAAGTTTTTCTGTCGTAGATTTGAGTTGTGATGCGTCGCGTCCAACCAGAAGAATTTGTAGCTTTCCACCCAGTCCCATAGTTGCTGAAATGCTTGAGCGAGTCCCCGCTACAGCGGCAATTTCAGGGCGAACCATGTCTTCAAATTGTTGTTGCGAGATGCCCCGTTTAGAACGTTCTTTCAAAATCACATAGAGGTTTGCTTTGTTTACGGTTCCTGCGCTACCTGAAGATTTCATTCCAGTAGTTGCAGGTGTGCCGACTGATGCAAAGACATGCTCAACTTCTTTGTGGGCGAGTAGCATTTTTGTCACGCGCACTGAGGCTTCGGCTGTGGCGGCAAGAGTGGCTCCTGGAGGTAGTTCAAGGGCAACGAGACTTTCTCCGCGGTCTGCTGAATTGACGAGCGACGTTGGAAGCGATGCCAGCATAGCCAGGCTGAGTACGAAAATGCCGGCTGCAATAACGAGGGTTTTTCCTCTATGTAAAAGCGACCATGAAAGAAGTTTGTCAAAGAATTTTTGAACTGCACCTTTGGGGGGCTCTACTGTTGCTCCTTTCAGCCAGAATGCAGACATCATCGGAGTGATTAGTCGAGCTACAAGCAGCGAGAAGAATACGGCGACGGCTACTGTGACACCGAATTGTTTGAAAAATTGTCCTGGTATACCGCCCATGAATGCAACCGGTAAGAAGACAACGATGATTGACATTGTTGTTGCAACAACGGCAAGTCCAATTTCGTCGGCAGCTTCAAGAGCCGCTTGCATGGGCGTTTTACCCATCTGAATGTGGCGGACAATGTTTTCGATTTCTACAATAGCGTCATCAACTAGGATGCCGATCACTAATGCAAGTCCAAGCAAGGACATATTATTGAGCGTAAATCCAAGCAGTTTCATCACTGCAAAAGTTGGAATCATCGAGAGTGGCATTGCCAGAGCGGCAATTGTCGATGCCCTCCAATCTTTTAGGAAGAGCCAGATAACAGCGATTGCAAGAGCCGCGCCAAGAAGCAGTGAGTCAATGGTGGCATGATAAGAGTCCATGACGTAATGCAAGTTTGTTCTTATCCGAACAATTTCTATGTCAGCTGGCAATGTCTTTTTGAGATCTGTAAGTGCCTTGTCTACGTTGCCACCAACTTCTGCCATGTTGCTGCCGACAGAGCGGACAATTGAAAATGCTACTGCTGGTTTTCCATCCAACATGGCTTGCTGGCGAGGTTCTGCGATACCGTCGGACACTTTGCCCAATGTTTCAAGCGACGACCACGTTCCATTTTGGAGACCGATACGCATGTTTTTCAATTCGTTAATCGAACCTGTGCTTCCAAGTGTGCGAATTGATTGTTCTTGCGTGCCGATCGAGCCACGACCGCCGGGCATGTTGGCGTTCATGATTTTGACTTGAGTGTTGACAATATCTGCTGATACGCCTACTGCTTCTAGCTTTGTAGGATCGAGGTCGACGTTGATTTCGCGGTCTACACCACCTGCGCGTTGAACTTGTCCGACACCTTTTACTGAAAGCAGCGCACGTGAAATTTCGTTGTCGATCATCCAGCTCAATTCTTTTACAGAATGACTTTTGGATGAAACAGTGTAAGTAGCAAAAGGTCCACCCACGAAGTCGACGCGCTGGATCGTAGGTTCTTGAATCGCCGCCGGTAGTTGAGTTCTAATTCTAGTGACTGCGTCACGCACATCATTCAAGGCGCGATCTGTGTTTGTTCCCAATTCAAACTCAACTCTAGTTTGCGATATTCCTTCGTTGAGGGTGCTCGTAATATGTTTGATATTACCAATGCCAGAGACAGCATCTTCAACACGCCGAGCGATTTGAGTCTCTAATTCTGAAGGCGCCGCGCCATTCTCAGAGATTGTCACCATGATCGTCGGCATATCAATGTTTGGGTTTTCGTCAATGCCCAAATTGAAATAGCAGATCACTCCGGAAATGGTCAGTATAAGGAAGAGCAATATAGATGGTATCGGTTGCTTGATTGACCAAGCTGAAATATTCCAGTTCATTTGCTTCGTTATCCTTAAACTAATGTCCCAGAGCGACTGGATCAAGGTCATTTAAGAACCCTGCGCCCGCTCCAATGATTTGATCTCCAACTTGCACGCCTTCGTGAATTTCAGCGGCGTCTTTGACTCGTGCTCCGACATTTACTTGACGTTTTAGCGCTATGCCATCTTTGTATATGAATACATAGTAGTGATCGCCTTCTGATAAAACTGCGCTGTTTGGCACTACAAGTGCAGTGCGGCTTCCGCGCTCAACCTTGCCTGTGACGAACATGCCGGGCTTAAAGTCGGAGGTTTTCGGAATGCTTATGCGTACGATACCCAATCGAGTGGTGGCATCGACAGTTGGTGAGATCAGGAATACTGATCCATTTGCTTTTCGAGTGCCGTCTGTAATTTGGGCTTTTTGTCCGACTTTGAGACGAGAAATATCGTCTTGCGAAACCTGCGCCCGCAGCTCGATGTTCCCGCGACGAATCATCTCAAATAGCGCTTTGCCACCAAGATTTACGTCACCGATGTGAGCCAGTTTTTTTGTGATTAAACCATCGTCAGGGGCACGAACAATTGTTTGTTCAATTTGCGCGCGCATTTGTTGGACACTCGCGGCCGTTTCGTTTGCTGATGCTTGAGAGATAACGACGTCTTCGGCTCTACCGCCCTGAGTCGCCATTGCCAGCTTGTTTGCGCCTTGCTGTGCCATGAATTGCGCTGCTGAAAGATTTTCCTCTGCTGCTCTCACGGTACTATTGGCAGTGATTGCTTCAGTCTCTTTTGTTTGCGCTTCCATCTGACTGACGGCGCCATCTTTTAATAGGCTCGCATAGCGAACTGCAGTGTTGCGCGACAATTGACGTGATGCGATTGCCTGGTCGAGCATGGCGCGCTTATTTTGAACATCTGCTAGAGCTTGTTTGTGTGCAGCTTGAAATGACCCGATATCTTCCGGACGGTTCGGTTGTGCAGCTTTCACTAAAGAAGCCTTTGCGCCTTGCAGGCGAGCCTCAGAAGCCGCAAGCTGTGCGCGCAATACTGATGAGTCGAGTGTGGCCAGAACCTGTCCTTTGTGGACATAGTCACCTTCTTCGGCATTCACTTGCGTGATCACTAATCCGCTTGAAGAAGAACCAATCGTTAAAGGGTCAGTAGCTGAAATAGAACCAGTCAGGGATAAGGTGTCGGGAATAAGTTGCAGCTGGGCTGTTGTCGCGGTGACAGTAGCAACGGAAGCTGTTTTCGCTTTGGCGGCCGCAACCTTAGGTGCTCCGGCCATGTAAGCCAGGCCCGAAATTGAAGCGGTGCCCGCAATCCCAATAATTGTCGCGGCGACGACAAAAATGACGGGCGCTTTCTTAAGCTTGAAACGACGCCCTGCTTTCGCTGGAGCTTTCTCATCATTCTTATGTTGCTCTAAAACCATCATTTTTCTCAAGTCTCCACAGTTTGCATTGGGGTTGTGGCGGCAGCAAACTTATACCTGTATTATAATGAATGAATTCATTCATTGGATGTTCCCGGACATTAAATTGGCAGAAACGCTGTTAATCATGCGCCTGTGGCGAACGACCAGCTTTTCAGCCAAAATAGGGAATAATTGAATCCTTATTTAAGGAATTGGAGACCTCAAAATGGCCCGTCCCGTAGACCCTGAGAAGGGAAAAGCAATATTGCTGGCAGCTAAGAAGATTTTCGTGCGTGACGGATATCAGGCGGCCAAAATTTCGGCTATCGCTACTGAAGCTGGAGTGGCTGCTGGGACAGTATATTTGTACTTCGAGTCAAAGGAAGCAATCGCAACGGCTCTTGCATCAGACTTTTTTGCTCGGGCGGCTGCACTGATGGCTAAATTCGTCCCGCATTTTGCTGATGAGCAAGGAATCGAAACTTACCTAGATGAGATTGTTATTTTCGCGTCGGCGGAAAAGGAGATGCTCGCCCAAATTCGTCCCGATCCAGGTGTAGCCAAAGATGAATGCTCGAAGGAAGTGCGCAATCAATTGCTCAATGCAATGGCGAAGATGCTGAGCGATCTGATGGAGCAGGGCAAAATTCGCAAATACGATCCGACTGCATTAGCGAATTTGATTTTCGGAATGCTACATAGCGTCGTGATGGGCTCTGTTGTCTTTGATGACGTGCCGCTTGCCGACAGTAAGAAAACAACTACGCTCGTGTTGAAAAGGGCATTATTTTTGGTTGACTAGCGAATCCGCAAATAGTATTCGTTGGAATCGAGATG
>JACMKL010000658.1 GCA_014380105.1 Candidatus Melainabacteria bacterium | reverse complement strand
CTGCTCTGTTGCCTGTACTCACACCAGTTGTGATTGCGATAATTGGTGCCACTTTCTTGAATGAAGCTCTTCCAGGCGAATACGCAGCAGCCAAAATTCTTGGCGGCATCCTGGTTGGTTCAATCGTGACCGGTATTTTCGTCGCTATCTCAATGACCTCCGGTGGCGGAGCTTGGGATAACGCCAAGAAATACATCGAAGAAGGCAATTACGGCGGCAAGGGTTCGGAAGCTCACAAAGCGTCCGTCACCGGCGACACCGTAGGCGACCCATACAAAGATACTGCTGGTCCTGCTATCAACCCGATGATCAAGATCTTGAACATCGTCGCTCTCCTCCTCGTTCAATTCCTGGTTAAGTAACCAGGACTGACAGTGAGCCAGATACGAATAGCTAACAAGCAAGACGATTCTCAAATTCGAGCTCTGTGTGAAGAGGCTCTCAAAAGCCAATCAATAGAGTTCGACCTGAACGGTCGCGATCAGGATTTGAAAAACGTTGAGTGGACCTACTTCGGACACGACGGCATATTTCTAGTTGTCGAATTTGAGGGCGGGGTGGCTGGATATGCTGGCGCCACAAAACTCACCGAAGACGCTATTCAGGTCAAGCGATTCCTCATAAAGCCGCTCGTTGACGTTATTGCAACGGGCGGTCTTTTGCTTGACATGCTAATCAAGCACGCTAAAAACATGGATTACACGACGCTAATTTTCGAACCAGAGGAAGCGGCAGAGGCAATAACTGCGGCACTTGAGTCAAAATGCTTCGCCCACGATGATTCCCACCGTTGGGTTTTGAAAATCTAAAATTTTCTTCGGAACTTTCGCATCCTTATATTGTCATCTTCTGACAACCAACACTTGATGAGCGCGGTTTAAGGCGTTCTGGTCAGTGGAATAAGCATAGAAGAAGATTATGTCGAAAGCTCCGTTTTGGAGCGGGGAGCGACTTATGGAGAAAATTTCTCTGCGCACGGTCTGGATGGCAGTCATGCTAGGCATGCTCATTGCCACTGCGCCTACCTGGATGTTTGAAAGCAAAAATAGAGTCTCAAATTATGAGGCACCCTGGATTTATCCCGGTTGCATGCCTCACTAGTACAAATTTGTTTCAGACACTTTTATTGCAAAAGAAAGAGTGGCAGCAATGCCGCTCTTTTCTTACTTGGTGGTCAAATAGGCAAACTTATCCATCTTCAGTATTTTTGCTATCTTCTGTGGCTCAGCAGGCTCGTCTTGATGCTCGCAAAGAACCTTTTGCATCCAGATGACGTCGTACCATTTACCTAATTTGTAGCCGATGTTTTTGTAGAGTCCGACTTCCTTAAAACCGTATTGAGTATGCAGGGCGACACTACCCGCGTTTGGCAATGTGATACCAGCTAGAGCGTTGTGAAAACCTTGAGCTTCTAAGAGCGGAAAAAGAACTCCATATAATAATTTGCCGCGTCCTTTGCCAATGTTATCCCTGCGAACATAGACTGAAACGTCTGCCGAAAAACGATAAGCGGCGCGCTCTTTATGTTGGCTGGAATATGCATACGCAACAATTTCGCCGTCAATTTCTGCCACAAGATATGGAAATTTTGTCAAAACTTTAGCTATGCGCTCAGCAATTTCAATTCCGGATGGAGGCTGTAACTCAAACGTAGCAGGCGAATCAATGCAATATGGTGCATAAATTTTGGAAATCGCCGAGGCATCATTAGTGGTGGCTAATCTGATTGTAGGATTATTCATTGAAAAGCTAATATCGCCCCTGGTTGACAGCTTTGCCTTAACTATGCCAGCATCTGTAGTAGGCAGCAAACGATGCGACCATAATTATGATCATGTTTCCGCCAATTGTACGCAAAATTGGAAGTGCCATAAGACTAATCAGTTTGGTTGGTGGAACTGCCCTCCTTTTGGCGACCATAATTTTTGGAGCGCTTGTGGTTTGGGATTTGCGTGATGTCCCTGATTTAGCTTATCTGGAACACTATCATCACGGCTCTCCAATTGAAATTTACGATCGCACTGACAAACTAATTACTGTTGTCAATCCTGGCGTGCAAAACAGGATCATTCCTCTAAAGCAAGTTTCGAACCAAATCACGCAAGCCGTCATCGCAGTGGAAGACAGACAGTTTTTCCAACATTCGGGAGTCAGTTTTCTAGGTGTCAGCCGCGCCATGCTCGCTAATATAAAGGCGGGGCGTATGGTGGAAGGTGGGTCAACCATCACTCAGCAATTGGTGAAAAACCTTTTTCACGAAGGCGAGAAGCGCACTTTGATTCGGAAACTTTCTGAAACAGCGCTCGCATTTATGATTGAAGCCCGCTACAGCAAGTGGCAAATTTTACAGACTTATTTGAACGAGATCTATTTTGGAAATGGTGCTTGGGGCGTAGAACAAGCGGCTAACACCTATTTCAACAAACATGCTTCGGCTATCACTTTGCCGGAAGCTGCATTTATTGCTGGTTTAATTCGCAGCCCTTCCTATTTGGGTAATCAGAAAAATCGTGTTGAGGCGATGCAACGGCAGAGACAAGTGCTAGGGATTATGGCTGAAAATGGCTATATTACTAGCCAACAGCACGATTACTATGCTGCCATGCCTTTGCGTTTCGCGCGCAAAGGCACCGTTCAAGGGACCGTACCTTTTGAAAAATTTCCGTATTTCGTTTCGTATGTGTTGGAATTAGTGAAAAGTCTGATGCCGGATGAAGGTGACAACACCCGCATAGGTAGAGGTGTTCGTGTCTATACTACGCTCGATCAAGATGCACAAAAAATAGCTGAAAGTTCAATAAAAAAGGGAATTGTGCGCGCCCCTCATGGAATTGACGAAGGTGCAATTGTTGCCTGTTCTGTTTCTGACGGTTCGGTAAGAGCCCTCGTTGGTGGCGCCGGAGATTATTGGAAAAACCAGTGGAATTGCGCAACTAACCCGCATACTGCAGGCTCCTCCTTCAAGCCATTTGTTTATCTAGCTGCCTTCACCGGTGGTGCCCTGGATGCTGAGAGTTTTCTCGACGACACCAGATTAGAGGTCCCGCAGATCGGTGGAAGACCTTATGTCCCTAAAAACTACGATGGCAGATTTCTTGGCAAAATAACTGTAAGGCAGGCTCTCACTCAGTCTCGAAATGTTTGCGCCGTGAAAGTGGCACGTCAAATTGGAATGCAGCCAATTATTGTTACCGCTCAAGAAGCTGGTATAAGATCACCTCTTGATGCCAATTTGTCGCTTGCACTTGGCAGTGCGGCTGTGACACCGCTCGAAATGGCCGGTGCTTATGGCACTCTGGCACGAGGCGGTGTTGCTGTTACGCCCTGGATAGTCAGAAAAATTACAAGCTTGGATGGTGTTCCAAAACATTCCTATGAACCAAACTTGCATCGAGTGTTCGACCCTGCGTGTGTTTTGGAACTCAATTCAATTTTGGAGGATGTCGTAAAAAAGGGCACCGGCGTAGCTGCGAAATTGAAAGACCGCACGGTGGCTGGAAAGACTGGCACATCGGATAATTCTACTGACCTGTGGTTTGTTGGTTTTACTTCAGATATGGTCACCGCAGTCTGGGCAGGTAATCGCGACCACAGCCAGGCCATCGGTAAGAAAGTAACAGGTGGAACGGTAGCTGCAGTCATTTTTCGCGACTTCAACCAAGGCTATTACAAAGTCCATAAAACACCGAACCTTGAACTTCTTGCTAAAACTGGTGGAGTCAAACTCAAGCCGGAAGAAGAACGCTTGAAAGATGAGCAAGCCGCCGCCAAAAGAATTATTCCGGCAACCGGTCCGCGTCGCCCTATCCCGTCTCCTGAGGTCGACCCTCCTGATACATCTGAACTGACAATTCAGACGCCAGTAGAAGACACACGCACCGAAACAACAACGCCACCAGATACTTCGGCTCCACCGAATGCTCCTGCCGTGCCGCCATTACAAAATATTCCGCCAGCAAGCGCACCCGTTTATACACCACCGCCTTCGGTAACTCCTTCATCTCCAACACCAACTCCAGCGCCAACTCCAACGCCTACTCCTGCGCCAATTCCGGAAAATACAGAGAGGGCACCAATTCCATCTGTGCAAGAAACTGATGGGAAGGGCGGACTCAAAGCTCAGACAGG
>JACMKL010000657.1 GCA_014380105.1 Candidatus Melainabacteria bacterium | reverse complement strand
GTGGATCTTCGAGCGCAGCGACGGCTATGCCGGCGGCGTTCAAACTCCGCTCGGCTGGACACCGGAATACTCGGATATGGACTGGAGCGGTCTGTCTGAGATGACCGAAGAGAAATTCGCCGAATTGATGAATGTCGATTCCGACGAATGGCTCAACGAACTCGAGCTACAGATGGAGCTTTTCAACAAGGTTGGCGGCAATCTGCCTTCCGAATTGAAGTTCATTCGCGAGCTGCTCAAGCTCGGTCTGCAACGTCAAGCTGACTAAAGTTTAGCGCTAAACACTGATGAGAGGCTGCCTTCGGGCAGTCTCTCATTTTCTTACCGTCTCAAAAATTGATGTTTTTCGGAGTTTTCTATGATATCACATAGTATAGATTGAGTTTTAAAAGAATCGCTCGACAGCAGCTTGTAAGCGACTATCGAGCGAGATTATTCTTTTAGTTTCGGTGCCGAGGGCGCGCACGTATTCAGAACTGTCGCCTACCCCGGTCAACAGTCGTGAATACAGTGCGCGCCAAGCTATTCAGTTTTGCATAACCGGTCCGACGTGCGGCTCAGGTGGTTTCGTCCGGCGCAAGAACACTCCTGGAATTGAGCCTACCGCGAAGGCAAAGTGTATGCCGGGAAAGAGAAGCAAAATGCTGAACTGCCAGAAGCAAGCGATAGTCGCCGCCACCGCCAGTGCCCACAATATGCCGAGTCCAAGATAACCGCTGCCGAGTGGGATGAAAAGCAAACTGGTTTTTGCTGTTTTCACGTCTCCAACCTTGTCTTTCGACAAAGCGTTGATGAAAAATCCCGCCGCGGCAAAGCAGATTGCAGCGAAGAACAGGCCTACCCGTTCGGCACCGGAGCCGTGAGCGTAGCCTAGACCCGGCATCAAGACGAGCGAACCAAAGGCGACGACGAAGTAGTACAGAGACAAGCCAAGCCCGTCGTAGGACGGCGCAGGAGGCTCTGGTACACGCTCATCGGCGAAAACAATTTCGTCGATCTGAGGCTCTTTGAAAGCCTGCTGAGTCAGTGTCACACGCACCGGAACATCAACATAACCCAGGCTGGAAGCGCGGGCGTGCGAGATTTCGGTAAGGATTTCACCATGACCAGGGACATTGACGAACACCAACGCATAGCGCCGGCGCTGTTCAAAAATCGTCTTGGTCATCGAGCGGCAGATGGCATCGCCCTGATAGAGAACAGTGCGCGGCGAAAGATAGAAGATCTGAAAAAAGATTGGCAGTGCAAAGACTGCCAATCCAAGCATGATTAGAGCCAGACTCATGGTTTGTCTCCAGGCTGCATAGAGCCTTCTTATTGTTTCTGGGTGCCCACAGGCGATCTCAGTCGCGACCGGGCAAGCGCGCACGCAGCCAGTCAGGAGTGAGCGAAAGAACCAGACCGTCGATAGCGGCGCGGTTCTTGTGATATTTGATGCCCGCGAAAATGACGCCGACGCCGATAGCGGTGAGCGCCAACGGGAAGAGGATGGAGCCCGCGAAGAGCGTGTAGGTCAGGTACGAAACATACCAGAGTACGCCTAGGGAGCCATAGACCAGGAAGACGCGACGGGCCAGGAGCACAGATGCGAACATCAGGCCGAGGTTGATTGCGAAGTAGACAAATTTGCCGAGTTCGCTGCCGTTGTCGAGGAAGGTGAGCGAAAACCAAAAGGCGCTGACTCCGAAGAGGTAGAGCCAGAAGGAATAGTCACCAGTGCGTTTGCCGTCGACGGCTAAGCCAGTTGCGGTCATCGCCACACCAAAGGCGAGCGTGACTGCGAGCTGCTGATTCCAGTTGCCGAAGAAAGTGGCACCAGGGAAGAGCGAATCAGCCGCGGTCAAAGACATCATCCAGAGCGCTGCGGCAATCGGGGCTACCAGGAACGGGAATTTGAAGAAGCGCAGGGCGAGAAGCGCTGCGGCAATTGTCACACCCTCCAGAAGGAACAACTTGCCGTTGTTGACTACCTGAGCGTTGTAAACCGAGTATCCCAGAACATCAAGCAGTGAAGCCGTGGCAAGTGGTGCCATGACGACAGCGAGAGTGACGAGCAAACCGCCCGGAACGCGCAGATTCTGCCCGTACCAGAGGCGCTGACCGCCGAAGAGGAAAGCGGCACCATAGCCTATCGAAGTCGCAAGCACAGCGCCAGCGCCGTAGATTGCAGCCATCTCGGCACCGAACCAGCCCATGGCGACTAAAACCAGAACGGCGCCGGCGTAATAGAGGAGGTGGGCGAGGTCGAACTGCGGACGGTCGGAATGACGCTTCAAAAGCGCATCCCAAAGCTGGCTGATCTGGTTCTGAGAAATCAGACCCTCGCCGGCAGCCCACTCTAAATCAGTTTTGTCTACTGTCAGAGTGCGCCTGGACGCGTTCTGAGCAGCGACCGGGTTTTCAACCACGATCTTGGGGTTTTGCATGGAAGTCTCCGTGTTTGGCTTCCTTTACAACCTTCTCGGTGCAGTAAAATCCAGCGCGAAAGAATTTCGCACTATCTCCAGAAAGCAGAAGAGATTTGAGGACTTACAGGGATTTGCTAGAGAGCACCGAGAGGAAAAATGTGGAGGGGTAGGAAACATAAAGCTCGTGCATATCAGGTCTCTTGATCAAGCAGGTTGATCAGAAGTTAGCTAAAAACTCTAGAAGAAACACTTCTAGTCTTGCGCTAACACGCGCGACCAAATGACAACACCGCAAATCTTATATAGCGTAGTAGCAACAGGTCAAAAAAGAAGTCACCCGAAAACACCGGTCGCACAAGGCTACCGATGCTCCGGGTGACTAATGCTCACTTACGCATGTACTTCGCGTACTTCACTGCGTCGAAGAAGTGCTTGCCGTCCTTGGGAAAATCCCAGACGTTGCTGACTTCGCGCAGGATAGGAACGATCAGGTCATCGTAGTCGCGGCAGTTGGCGAGTGCCATACGCACGTTAGCACGAAGGCTACGGTGCGCCTTGACCTTACCAGGCTTGTCGCTGTGAGAGCAGTTGCCCATGACGGGCGTGTGACGATAAGAACGGGCCATAATGCAGTCTCCTTTAAGGGACCGCACCGCCGCCGGCTGGGGATGACACTCCTTCTGAGCCAAATCTCGTAAACGAAATTCAACTCAGTGACCGGAAGAATTGCCAGTCAGAAGTGCTTGTTTAACTGTGCCGGACAGTTTGCGGTACGGTCACTAGAAGACCGCACCGCGCATTTTGTTCGCGATGCTGCGAAAGACCATTTGTTGTCCTCCTTTGTTTGAATTTGGAGTCGCGAAGTGATTACTCCGTTCTCTCCGAAGCCAGAAGAGTTGCGGCAGTGGCACGCCAATGTCGCTTCTCGAAGGCGCGGAAATTCTCCTTTCCCGCTATCGATTCGAGGTAGGCGGCAAGGAGCAAAAGCTCGTTGTCATCGACCTCTCCGTTAAACTCACGAACATAAACCGCGTTGCCGAAATTGCGCTGCGAGTTATGCTCGAGGTCATCGACTATCAGTATCCGACGAGCGTCGAAGCCTCTCTTGCGGACCTTTTTGAGATCCTTGATGTAGTAAGGCTGCATCGATTCATGGTCGAAGCGCCTGGTGCAGCGTTCACCAGAGAACACGAAAAGCGGCTGCGGAAGGTCTTTCCAGACGACTTCCACAACGCGATTGACGTATTGAGTTCCGGCAGCAGACCACACAGCAAGGTCGTACAGCTTCCACATCCGAGAGAGAAACTCTGCGAGGTGTGGCCGCGTGTACACGAGATATTCTTGAGTAGAGAAGTCGTGCGACAAGTCGGCAAGCGCCTTGTCCTTCTCCACAGCGTGCACCAGCGTCTCATCCAAATCCAGGACGAGCAGCGGCTTCTGTGCTTGTGTTTGGGTCACAGCACACCTCCATTTCGTTCGAAGAAACGGGAAACTATTCGTCTCCCGTTTCGGTTGAGATCTGGTGTCAGTCTGCCTTGGGCGTAACTTCGCCTGCGGTTTTCTCCACCTCACAATACCGGTAAAGATCCTCTTCGCTGAGGAAAACCGGCTTACCGTTCAGACGGCACATGTCACCGTGATCGTATTCGCGCTCGACTTCGAGCCGATCGCCTTTCTTCACAGAAACATGGAAGCTCTTGCGAGCCGACTCCGGCAGAAAGTCGCATTTAGCGACGTAGAATTTTATTGCCATTTCACACTCCGATGACCCTCAAGGATCTCGATGGCAGCATTAACTGTTTCACTTCACCGACCTGAGCTTTCCGCGTTTTGCGCTTTTGCCTTTGGGAGGGAAGTGTCCGTTATCGACAGCAAGCCGCACATGACCCCACTTGGAGCGAGGCGGACGCTGGCGATTCGTAGAACTATCCGCATAATCACCACCCTGATTCGGGAGTTGATATTGATCATGCGGATAGTAGTGAGGCGGGAATGCTCGACCATCGCGGATTGCGAAGTAGCTGACGGTGAGCACGAAAATTGCCAACCATGCACTGCTGAAAAACAGCCACGCAGAGAGAGCAACAACGACGGCAGAAGCGACATAGACACGCCAGATGCTGGACAGCCACTGCTTTGCCACAATTTTCTCGCCGAAAAATGCACCGACAAAAGGCGCAACGCATAATGCGAGCAGTCCAACTAAGGTGCCCATATCAGACTCCATGATTCTGCGCAGTTTCTCCCTAACAGCAAATTTACTGCGCCAAAAATTTTCAAGGTATAGGACTTGAATGGCTGGTAGGGAGGTTGGAGGTTAAGAGAGGGGAAAAAGAAGAACGTTTGTTTTCTATCAAGAAGTAGAGGTGAATAACACCCCAAGTTTTGTAACAAGGGCTTATATGGAGCTGTTAAAGGATAGAAGATTCTGAGATTGAACTAAGCAATAGCTTCACACTTATCGCAAACTAGGCGCGACAAAAACTGGCCCTCAAGCGATGGGTGCACCTACAGCTCTTTCATGCCTTCTTTATCAACGTTAAGATCGAGGATAGCAGGGGGCTGGGGCTGCACTTCTGCCCATGTAGTGATCTCCTGCAAAACTTCGAATCGGTGCCGTTGGTTGACGATCACCAAAACCGCTGACCCGCCGCCAGATAAGACGCATCCAATAATTGGTTGAGTGGAAAGTACGCGTCGCAATGCATCGAGTTCCGGTACAAGTTGTTCACGATAAGGTTCGTGCAAGCGGTCTATCAACACTGATCTCATCAATGATTCGTCGCTTTTGGCAACTGCCGCAACAACAAGCGCTGTGCGCTGAATATTTGCCACAGCATCTTCGAATTTGACCATTTTCGGAAGCACTTTTCGCGCTTCGGCCGTAGTTAGCGTATATCTGGGGACGACTACAATCATGCGCCACTTGTCTGGCCAATCCAGCTGTTCGCTCACAATTGTATTGTCATCGCGACTTCTGCCGCAGACAATCATGTTGCCCATCAAACTGGCGGCGACGTTTTCAGGATAACCTTCCATGCGCATGCCGACCGTCAAAACGTCTCGTCTGGTGGGAACCAGCCCGCGCAGGACGTACGAGGCCCAGACAGCGCCAGCAATTGCCGCGCCACTAGAACCCAGCCCACACCCTAATGGAATATCAGACGAAACCGTAATTCTGACGCGGCGCAGGAGCTCGGGATCTGACTGACACAAGCCGGACAGCATTTTATAAATCAAATTGCCCTGATTGTTTGTCTCGCTGACAGTGGAAATGGCGCCTTTGAGAGTGACAATAGGCTGCGAAACATCAGGGCGATCATAAACAGTAAATCGAACTGTCGAGTAAATATTGAGTGCCAGAGCCAGGGC
>JACMKL010000656.1 GCA_014380105.1 Candidatus Melainabacteria bacterium | reverse complement strand
CGGCAAGAGGAGCAACTTCACGTGAAAGACGGCTTACCAGGCTGGGTTTAGCGCTACGAACGAGATTTTCTTGAAATTTGCTTTCTATCGGCGTCCGTTCTTTTTGTTCAGCCGCATTTTGAGTCCGTTTTTCAGCAAAGCGAATAGACTCGCAGACGACCCAGACAAGAAGCCCAAGAATTAAAACTCCCCATCCAAAAGAGATCGAGATGGGCAGGGCAAAGCCGAGAAGAATGACTACGTAGCCCTGAAATTTCTCAAGCCGGTCTACGAGTTTTGAGCCACTTTCAGCCAATTTTGTTCTTTCTTCGACCAATCGATCATACCCATGATTTCTTTCATATCAGAGAGAGTCTGAGCAGCAACCTTTCGGGCTTTGGTGTTGCCGTAGTGAAGAATTTCGAAGACTTTATCTGGATCTTTGGCAAGAGTTTCACGTCTTTCGCGGAAGCCTGCAAATCGATCGTTAATCAGCCCACCCAGACGTTTCTTACAATCAACGCAGCCAATTTTGGCATTTTCACATTCGTCTTTGACTGTCGCTTTGAGCTGTTCATCAGCGAAAGCTTTGTACCAGGGCCATGGCACTTCGCAAAGATCGAGATGACCCGGATCGCTTTTCGCGATGCGAGTGCGATCGGTGACCATTTGCTTTACCTTTTTGATAGTTTCATCGGCGGTATCAGCGATTTTTATATCGTTGCCATACGATTTGCCCATCTTCATACCGTCCATGCCCTTCAATAAAGGAGTTACGGTGAATTCAGGTTTTGGTTCGGGGAAAAAATCCGCACTATAAATATGATTGAAGCGACGAGCGACATCGCGAGCAAATTCGAGGTGTGATTCCTGGTCTTTTCCAACCAGCACCAGCTGCCCCTTAAAAGAGAGTATGTCTGCGGACATCAAAACTGGGTAGCCAAGTAAGCCGTAAGTGGCTTTCTCTCTGGCTTCGGACTCATCGGCAGCCAACATTCGCACCATGTCTTTCAGAGTCGGCTCGCGCTCGACCCAATTGTGCGGTGTGATCATCGACAGTAATAAATGTATTTCAGCTATTTCAGGAACAGCTGACTGCACATAGAGAGTGGCTTCTTCTGGGTTAATACCCACAGCCAGCCAATCTAGAGTTATTTCAAATACTTGCTGAGGTACAGAGCGGCTATCTTGATATTTAGTAGTGAGAGCGTGCCAGTCGACGATTGAGAAGTACGACTCATAGCGACTCTGAAATTCTACCCAATTTAATAGCGCGCCAAAATAGTGTCCGAGATGCAAACGCCCAGTCGGGCGCATGCCGGACATGATGCGCTTGCTTTCTGCCACCTAGTGCTTACCTTCGTGCGCCTTTGCAATCACTTCTTTGATGCGTTCTTTTTTGCGGCGTTCTTTAGCGAGACGGCGTTGTTTTTTCTCGCGTGCGTTGTATTTCTTTGTCATTCGATCCTCTTCATCGGGGCAGAAATGAGCCCCTAAACTCAAACGAATTTGGCCAAACTGAGATGCCCGAATTGATAAAAATGGGCGGAAGGTGAATATAGCATGCCTGCGAGCGTCATTCGCTGCCTGACCGGCGATTTCGTTAAGTTAGCAAAAGGAATCTTGGCAACAAATAAAATCGTGACTGGTGGCAGTCGGATAGTTTTTCAATGGCATCCGCAATCATATTTATAGATGCAACCAAATCCAGGAAAACAACACTAGCTGAGCCTTTGCGAGCACGACTGGGAGCGTTTTCTGTGCAAGGGCGGAAACTAACAATGATACTGACCAAATTTACAAAAGTTAATCTACCTCTTGACTGCTAAAGAATTGGATGAATTGGGTAAATATCCAGTGTGTGGCGATGTATCGCAGCCTTACTACTAGGAGTTCAAGACGTTGGCGTCAAAAGTTCGTAATGAAGTAGCCGATGACTGGCCGGAAGCCGCTTTCGAAGAGGACGACGACAAGCCTCCTCCGCGCGCGGTTGTCAGTCCGGAAGATGGGACAGAAGCCGAGCCAGCTGGGCCCGAAGGCTTCACCGAGGACTCCGTCAGACTTTATCTGAGAGAAATCGGCAGAGTAAAAATGATCAAGCCCGACGAAGAAATCGAGCTTGCTCGCCAGATCGCCAAAGGTGACCTGGTCGCCAAGAAAAAACTAATTCAAGCCAACCTCCGATTGGTTATTTCAATCGCCAAAAAATATGTAAATCGCGGATTGCCGTTCCAGGACTTAATTCAGGAAGGCAACCTGGGATTGATTCGCGCTGCTGAAAAATTCGACCACACAAAAGGATTTAAGTTCAGCACCTACGCCACCTGGTGGATTAGACAGGCTATCAGTCGCGGTCTGGCAGATAAATCTCGTACCATCCGCGTGCCTGTGCACATGGTCGAGTCTATCAATAAGCTCAAGAAAACCAGCGCCAGACTTTCGCAAGAGCTAGGCAGAAAGCCAACCGAAATCGAACTTTCGAGCGCTCTCGATTTATCAGTCAACAAAATCAACGAAATCATCGCTGCCGACCGAGAGCCAGTCTCTATGGAGATGCCGCTCAACAGAGATGAAGAGACATATCTTGGGGATTTAATTGAAGACAACATCACTTCGCGCCCCGATATGACAACGCAAGAAGAGCTGATGCGTCAAGATCTTAATCGCATGCTCAGTCAATTGACACCACGCGAGCGCGACATCATGCACTTGCGATACGGTCTCGAAGACGGGCGCCAGCGCACGCTTGAAGAAGTTGGACGCTTGTTCAACATCACCAGAGAGCGCGTTCGCCAAATTGAGCATAAGGCTTTCAGAAAACTGCGCCAACCAGCCTGGTCATCTAAGTTAGCCGGCTATCTTGAAGATTGATAAACATTTACTCACTCGAATAAACGGCTAAAACACGCCATTCAGTGACGCAAAAAAATATTCAGCCCTCAGCTTAGAGGGCTTGTCTTAACTACTTGCCTACATCTTGATAGGGTTATAGCGGAGCGACTAGTTCGCGTCCGCCTATTCCGCTAACTGGAAAACCATGACAGAGAAAGTGCGGTTGGCGCCGGAAGAAATAAGCGCTCTCGTTGACGACGGGCAGCGCCAGAAATTAAGGATGCTCCTCAATGATGAGCACCCTGCCGATCTTGCCGAAATGTTTACCGACCTCGATGAAAGCCACCGATTGTCGTGCTTCCGCCTTCTCGACCTCGACAACGCCTCTGCCCTCTTAGCTGAACTCGAGCCAGATGCGCAAGGAATGTTGCTCAAGGATTTGGGCGACATGGGCGTTGTGCCGATTATCGCGAGGATGTCCCCGGACGATGCGGCCGACTTACTGAATGAATTACCGAAAGAAAAAGCGGCGTCGATCATCAGCCAGATGACCGATCGCGAAGCTAAAGAAGATATCGAAGAATTACTGAGATTCGAAGAAGACTCGGCAGGCGGCATCATGTCCACCGACTATTTGGCGGTGGAAGCAAAAATGACAGCCGATCAGGCGATCTCTTATTTGAGAGAAACTTATGCAGAGTTGGAAGACGACATTTATGACGTCTATGTAGTGGCAGAGGGTGAAAAACTTGTTGGCGCCGTAACCTTGAAAGAATTGCTGATGGCTCCGCCGGAAGCGATTGTGGAAAGCTTGATGGACAATAATGTCACCCGAGTCCTTACCACAACTGACCAGGAAGAAGCAGCAGAAAAGCTCAGTCGATATGACTTACTTTCCTTGCCGGTTGTCGATGCGTCCGGTAAACTGCGCGGTATTATCACCGCCGACGATATCATCGACGTATTGTATGAAGAGGCAACCGAAGACTTGTACCAGGCTTCAGGTATCAGCGCGGAAGGCGGAGACTTAGGCGAACAGCTGTCCTTGAGCGTTCGTCGTGCCGTTGGTGCTAGATTGCCCTGGCTACTGATCACATTATGTATTGAAGCAGGAGCAGTAACAGTCATTTCGCACTTCGACGATGTGATCAAGGAAATGGTTGCTGCAGCTGCGTTTATGCCACTACTTTCGGGAGTGACCGGCTCTGTTGCCACTCAGAGTACTTGTATTATCTTGCGCGGTACAGGTATTGAGAAGCCAGGCTGGCGTTTTATAATCAAGCATGTTCTCCACGAAGCTCGCGTGGGAATGGCTCTGGGTGTACTTTGCGGACTGGCAACCACTGGTATTAGTTTACTTTTCAATACCGTCAATCACAACCTGGGCATCGTCGTTGGTGGCTCACTATTTATCACTATGACTTGCGGTGTTTTAATTGGAACACTCATTCCAATGGTATTTCAAAAAGCCGGTATCGATCCCGCTCATGCAAGCGGGCCATTCATTACAAGTATCCTGGACGTAGCGACAATGACCATTTATTTGAGCATCGTGCACTATTTTATGAAGAGTATTCTGATGTAATTTGACTAGTTTATATTCCCTACCAATCTGTTTATGAATAAGAATGACTGACACTAGAGGCAGCAAATAATGGACGTGAAAACCACAACCGGCAAGTCTTCCAACCAGCGTCTCCTTGAAAAACGAGAACAATCTGAGGCAGTCAATGCCGCCACTCTAAAAAAACGCCATGACCGCGGAGCACTTCATGCACGCGAGCGTATTTTAGCCTTGCTTGACCCCGACTCATTTATTGAGCTCGATCGTTATGCGGTCCACCACTGTGAGCATTTCGGTCTCCAGGACAAGAAAGTTTTAGGTGATGGAGTAGTGACCGGTCAGGGAAAATTGGACGGCAGAACCGTTTATATTTTCGCCCATGATGCCACCTTCCTTGGTGGCGCACTCGGAGAAGTTTTCGCCCGCAAAGTTTGCAAAGTAATGGACCTGGCAATACAAGCTGGATGCCCTGTAATTGGCTTAAATGAGAGTGGCGGCGCTCGCATCCAGGAAGGTGTTGCTTCGCTTGCCGGTTATGCAGATATTTTTTATCGCAACGTTAATTCGTCAGGCGTCATTCCGCAAATTTCAGTTATTTACGGACCATGCGCCGGTGGCGCGGTCTACAGTCCAGCAGTGACTGACTTTACAATCATGGTCGCCAATAGTAGCTACATGTTTATCACTGGACCAGAGATTGTTCGCACCGTCACTGGCGAAGAAGTGACTTTCGACGAACTCGGTGGAGCGCAAGTTCACAACGAGAAGAGTGGAGTCGCGCAGCTACTTGCCGATGATGAAGAGGACTCTTTCTGGATGGTAAGAAAGCTGCTTAGCTATTTGCCACTCAATAATTTGGAAGCACCACCATATGTAGAGCCAGGTCCTGATGCCGAACCGGAAGACGCAGCTAAGCTGGATTCGTTAGTTCCTGTTGATTCGTTTAAACCTTATGATATGCATGAAGTAATCACGCGCATATTTGACCGCGGCGACTTTTTTGAAATCGCTCCACTTTATGCCACCAATTTGATCACCGGCTTTGCCAGGCTGAAGGGCGAAACAGTGGGGATTGTGGCCAACCAACCAAAATCACTAGCAGGAACACTCGACATTAATGCTTCGGTAAAAGGTGCGAGATT
>JACMKL010000655.1 GCA_014380105.1 Candidatus Melainabacteria bacterium | reverse complement strand
AGTCATTACTAAAATTATTCCGGAAGAGACCGTCACACTTTCTATAGTTGTAGCGGTTCTGCTTGCTGCAGTCATATGGAATTTGCTCACCTGGTGGTATGGGATACCAGTAAGCTCCTCACACTGCTTAATCGGCAGTTTGTTTGGCGCCGGGGTCACGGCAGCGGGCATGGAAGGCGTATCCTGGCATGAATTGCAGAAGGTTCTCCTGGCGCTTTTAATAAGCCCTCTGATTGGTTTTGGTGCAGGCGCACTGTTCACCTGGTTGGCGCTGCAACTTTCGAAAGATAAAGACAATCCTGGTGGCAACGAACAATCGCACCCTAAATTGATGCGCTGGCTGCACATCCTTTCCAGTGCTTCTGTAAGCTTCAGCCACGGCAGTAATGACGGGCAGAAGACCATGGGCATTATCACTCTGGTACTTGCCACACATTTCGCGGCGCAAGGCTACACTTCTAAAGTGGTGCCACTCTGGGTAATGCTGGCAGCTGCTACTGCCATAGCTGCTGGAACGATTATTGGCGGCTGGCGCGTCATTCGAACAGTTGGTACAAAAATCAGTCGCGAGCGTCTCAGTCACGCTCAGGGTTTCGGAGCTTCAATGTCTACTGCAATCATCATTATGGTCGCCTCTGCCATCGGTGCTCCCATTTCGACCACTCACACATTGAGTTCGGCTGTCGCAGGCGGAACCATACCAATGCACGGGCACGAAAAACTCAATCCAAAAACTCTCAAACTGATCCTTTTGGCGTGGGTATTAACTTTGCCAGTTGCGGCAGGTTTGGCGTCTCTTTGTTATGCGATTATAAGAGCAGTCTGGCATGCTTAAAAACTTGCGCACCGGAGGTCAGCGATGCGGTATGTAATCGCTTTCAGTAGCCCTAAAAGAAGTTTCCTCACAGTCGAGATGGCGGCTAAACAAGCCAAAGCGCTGGGAGCCGAAATAATCTTGCTGCGCGTAATTCCCGATGCAAACAAAGTTGGCATCGTAGCCGAGCTTATCTCGTCAGACAGACCGGTCGATAAGGCAACATCACAAATAAATGAAGTTGTAGCCAAACTGACCGCGCAAGGCATCAAAGCTTCAGGCATCGTCAAAGTAGGCGAAGTTGCTAAAACAATTGTGCAATCCGCAATTGATTTGAAAGCTGATTTGCTTTTTGTTGGAACGACAAGTGTGGGCGGACAATCATTTTTCTTGATGGGCAAAGACCCAATCGTCCATTATTTAGTCGACCACTCGCCAATCTCGCTCTGCTTGGTTCGCCATGATTCGGGCGAAGGCGAAGCAGGAGAAGCAGAATTGGATAGTGATTTATAGTCTTCACCTTCTGGCTCAGCGGCCGGATTGAAAATATCATCGAGCGAGTTGATGCCGTTGAGTGAGCGGACAACGCGCATACCTGGTAATGCTTCCAAAATTCGGCGTCCGTATGCTTTGCCGGTCATTCGCGAATCTAAAATCGACACCAGACCGACGTCTTTTTTAGTGCGAATCAATCGACCCACACCCTGTTTTAAGCGCATGGTGGCGTGAGGAAGGGCTAAGTCGTTAAACCAACTCCACTCCTTTTCCTGTTTCATGGCATCGCATTTTGCCTCATAAACAGGGTCATCAGGCGATTGGAAAGGAATTCTGTCGATAATCACGCAACTCAGTTTTTCACCTTCAACTGAGACGCCTTCCCAGAAAGTTGAAGTTCCGAAGAGCACCGCCTTTGGTGTCTCTCTAAACCACTCAATCAATTTCTTTCGGGGCAGTTCACCCTGACGCTTTGTTGGATAAGGCAGATGGGGAGCCAGATAATCGTAACTTTGATTGAGTGCAGAGCGACTGGTGAAAAGTACAAATGCACGTCCATCCGACACTTCAAGAATACGCTCAATTTCAGCGCAGGCTTTGGGGAGAAACTCGCGACTGTTGGGCTCGGGCATATTGCGCGGTAAATACAGTAAAGCTTGTTTTTCAAAATCAAACGGACTGTCAACCTTCGCTTGTATGACGCGTCCTTCTATCCCGCATGAGCGCTTGAAGAAAGCAAACGGGTCTTCGCCGCCAGTGGCCAGCGTGGCAGACATCCAAACAGAAGCAGAGAGCCCAGCTTTTCCGAGTAAGGAACTCTCGATATAGCCGGACACATCCAATGGTGCTGCCACCACCTCAAATTTACTTCCAACAGCATCGCCTTTTTCAGCCCACAGAACCCAGTTGGGATCAGGCTTTGCCATAAGCTCGAGACAATTGATATATCCACTAAGGGTAGAGATGATCGCTTTGGCTTTTAATTTTGCTCGCTCACGTTCGTTGCCGACATCGAGCAAATTCTCAAAAGTTTCTTCTTCTAACCATCTACGCATCTGCCGCAAAGTCATACCGAAATCAGCAGCACCATCGATAGGCTCACGTATACGAGTCTTGATTGCCGGAAATTGATACGCCAGCTGTTGGAAAAATTCGTTTGCTTCATATTCGACATCTTTTACAAGTCCGATTGGTGCCTGCACTTTTTTAAGCGCCTTCGAAGCAGCAAAACGAACGCCTCTATTACTGATGGCATTGCTGAATACGTCGGTTGCGACATCAGGCAAGTGATGAGCTTCATCGACAATCAAGACATCATAACTAGGCAAAATATTGCCGGCTGATGCGGCATCTGCCAGTAGTAGGGCGTGATTTACAACAAGGATATCGGCTTTCTCAGCGCGTCTCTTAGCCTCGAAATAAAAGCAGTCATTGAAGCGCGGACAACGGTTACGGAAGCAATCATCCGAGTCTGAATTCACTTCGAGCCAGACATCTAATGGCGGGACGAAATCGAGTTCGGACACGTCACCAAATTCGGTATTATGCACCCAATCTAGAAATTCATCGGGCACAGCTTGCTGCAACAGGTGGTCATCGAAGCGACGCAGCCCGAGGTAGTTGTTGCGTCCCTTCATCAGCACAGCTTCGAATTCGAAAGGCAAAACCGCTTTTAAGGCGGGGATATCCTTGTTTATATATTGCTCTTGGAGTGCAATGGTGGCAGTTGATACCACCACCTTTTTTCCAGACAAGATAGCCGGAATTAATGCCGCAAAACTCTTCCCGATGCCCGTGCCGGCTTCGAAAATGCCTACTTGCTGCTTACTGAGCGTGCGCTCAATATTGTGAGCTAGCTCTATTTGTTGGGGTCTATGCTCATACGACGAAAGACGCTCATTAAGAAGAGCGAGTACGTCTTCTGTCGTGAGCGTCGAACGCGGAGGCAAGGTCTCATTCCTTAAAGCAAGTAGTCAATTATTGAACTACGTTGCTTGTTGTTGAAGCTACCTGGCTAGTGCTGCGGTGATATTCAGGCAAAGTAATCTTTTGTCCAAGGCTGAGCACATTGGCATTTCTCATGCCGTTGGCGCGACAGATTTCGTCCAAAAGACGTGGGCTGGCAACTTTGTAGTTTTTGATTGCGATACCGGCTAGTGTGTCACCACTGGCGACTTCATATGTGGTGACGGCAGGCGAGATCACTTCACCAGTTTGGCTAGCTGCAGCCGGTTGTTGGATTGCTGCAGCAGTGGCAACCACTTGCTGATTTTTAGCTTGAGTGCCGGTGGTGGCCACTACGGACGATACCGCAGAGAAGCCCCATATTCCGAGCATAGAAACAATCGCACCACCCATGAATCCAACGGTCATATAAAAACTAGGACCGCGTCTGGGCGCGTGTGCATGGGTGAAGTCCTGGTGGACACCAGGCCATAGAGCTTCGAGTACATCTGATTGCGGAGCTTCACTTTCTACTATTGGAGAAGGAGTGGTAGGACGCTCCCATCTTTCTTGATTAATAGACGGCATAGCGTTTGAGACTTCCTTTCTATAAGTCGACTCCTCGCGTACATACTCGGGGAGCGGCTCAATTTCGATAGTGTCCCGTTCACGACTGATCACTGTAGTCATCACATTTTCACCGGGTACATTCGACACTGGTATTACCTATATCTGTCAAAGCGGAACAACAGCGCATGGCGTATTGACCGACACTGCATATTATAGGGATTGTCACTAGTATGTCAAACATCTTCACTATGTCTGAAGATTCCCGCTGGGATTGATGTTGCGGAAATTTACAACCTCCCAAATCATGTACTCAGACAGCGTAAAGCGACTCGGTGGGCGCCTCACATTAAATAAATGACAACCTTCCCTGGAACTTTATTAAACCGAGCATTAGCGACCGTCAATGTTTTTACTTTTGGAGAACCACCGACGGTGGCAGCGAAGCAGGTCAACTGGAGAGCGATAGAACCCACTTGAAAACCCTCAGGGCGGATATTTGCCCGATCCGAGAAACATATCGGATCCGCCTTAACGCCGCTTAACTTTTCCGCCAGCGTCCTGTTGACTTCGTAAAAATTTTCATTTAGCGAATCGCTTGACAGCTAATTAATTTGCCGAGCTCGATTTTGCGGCACCGTTTGCTGGCGCAACCGAATCACTTGCTGGCGCACGCATCTCAGAGTCAGAGCGCGGTTGCACCTGGCGAATAGCTTGTTTGTCGCCAGCGACAACTAGAGTAGATTGGTCTGGACGAAAGACATTTCTTATGAAGCGATTAATATTCTCGGGATCCGCATTGGCAATTTTGAGTAGCAGCTCACCAACAAAGTCTCCTTCGGAACGTTCCAAAGCGGCGTCCAGGACGCTCTTTGCAGCTACGGAAAGATTCGGCATATAGCGCACACTAACTACGCCTGCTAGATATCTTTTTACTTCTTGAATCTCATTTAGAGTAAGTCCATTTTTGACGAAATTCTTCAGTTCTGTATTGACGGTAGTGACCGCCTTTGATACTGCATCTGGTTCCGTAGGTACTATCAGAGACCACGACGTCAGCCCGCCCAGTGACTGAAATCGGGAGTTAATTTCTTCAGACGACATACTGGTCGCCATTACCGCTTCGTCGTTGTCGCGTTGTACTAGTCTCGAAAATATTGGATGGTTGGTCAAAGCACAATCAGCAATCGCCAAATTATGAAAATCTCGATCTCCTGGAGCAGTCTTGATCAGCTTCCCGATGCAAATCATTGTCTGGGTGCGGTCCTTAATCGGTACAGAAACCTTTAGAGAGCGACGCGCTGATTGCACCACCCCCGGTTCTGTCGCTATGCGAGCATTTGACTGCCATGATTCAAATACTGCTTCTGCTGCCCGTATAGCCTGCTCTCCATCAATGTCTCCAGCAATCACCATCATGGTGCTGCCTGGGCTGATATTTGACGTGTAGAAATCTTTGATCTCGCTTATCTTCAGGGCTTCAATAACTTTCGCTTTTTCCGACGGATCAGTTGGAAAATGAGGGGAATTTGGAGCAAGCAAGCTGCGCATCAGTGCTCGATTTACTCTTGCCGCAACCGTTTCATCAGACTTTTTCAGTCCATTAATGGCGTCTTGTTTTGCTTTCTCTAGATCAGCTTCGGCAAGCGCAGGAGAGGACAAACTTTCCGCAACAATGCCCAACTGTTGAACTAAATCTTTAGCCAAACATCTCGTCTGGAATGTTATTTGCTCCAAACCTGGCTCGAATTTCAGCATTGCCGATGGTGGCAAGCCCATATCTTCTTGGACAGTTTGCAACTGAATTTTTGTAGCTCGAGGTGTGCCGTAGTTGAGCGAATGCGCGACGACAGAAGATAAGCCAGCCTTTTCAGTCGGCTCATAAACCTCTCCGGCACGAACAGCACCACATATCTGTACAATCGGACTTAACCTGCTTTCAAAGGCTATTACAGTAAGCCCGTTTTTGAGAACCTTACGTGTGTATTGCCCTGATTGTAGACTACTACCAACAGGCGGACGGGGTGAACGTGTGGCAGCGGTGGCCTTTGGCACTGGCTCTTTCTTGAGGGCAGTGGCAGCACTGTCCCCTCTTCCTGGAGCTGGCGCACCACCCTTGGTGGCATCTGTCTTTATAGCTGATGGATCAGCTTTTTTCACAGCCGGCGAGCCATCAGTTTTTTTTGCAGTCGGACTCGTTTCAACTTTTTTCGATGATGCTTTGTCCGTAGGTTTTTGAGCAGTACTAGTGACCTTAGGATCGGGTTTGGTAGTGGATTTAGCAGCCGGCTTCGCCGTTGCTTTTGCACTGGCTTTGGAAGTTTTTGCCTGAGCAATTAAAATCTGTTTTGTATCCCCGGCATGCCTCATTGCTTCAGGAGAAATTGCTGAATCATCGCCTTTGTATGCAACCAGTTTTTGCTTTGCTAAATCCAAAATGGTGGCGGACTGTGGGGGCTTCGGAGGGTTTTGCTTGGGAGCCGTTGGTGCAGCATTTTGCACTGGGGGTGTTTTTTGGGCAATACTGGATGCCAAAAATCCCACTACTCGATTTTCAGGGACCAAATATTTTCTTGAGACGCGCAAGATGTCGGCAGCAGTCACAGTACGAAGGCGCTCGGGCCAGCTGTACGCACTCTTCCACGATTGTATGCTGTCAAAATATCCAAGGTGAAAACCTGTTCTATAAGGACCATCACGCTCAGAAAAACACGCGAACTCAGCTTGATTTTTGGCACGTCTTAATTCTTGATCGCTTATCACTTGAGTGCGAAGCTGACCTATCATTCCATCTACAGATTCGAGTACTTTCTGTAACGACTGACCTGGCGCTGGAGTCGCGT
>JACMKL010000654.1 GCA_014380105.1 Candidatus Melainabacteria bacterium | reverse complement strand
CTGGGGTTTCTGTCAATACAGTGATGACCTGCAACAAGGCATCGTTTCGCGAAAATATTCTTTTCACCCACACCGGATTATCAGGTCCAGCCAGCTTGCAGACGTCCCTGTACTGGAAGAAGAACAGCCCAGTCACAATCAATTTGTCTCCTGACGTCGACCCGATTGATTATTTCAACGAACGTTTTTCAGATGGCACCAATCGGGATGTAAAAAACATTCTTGGCGAAATAATACCAAAGCGACTGGCAGAGAAAATTTGCTTGACAGAAGGCGTCAAAGGTAATATCGCAGAACTTTCCGAAACGAAGATGCAGAAAATAACTCAGCATCTACTCAACTGGCAGATCACGCCCCAGGGAACAGTTGGATACCGAAAAGCGGAAGTCACCAGGGGTGGTGTCGACACTAACGGGCTCTCATCGACGACTATGGAAGCAAAAAAAACGCCGGGGTTGTACTTCATCGGTGAAGTAGTGGATGTAACCGGTCAACTTGGTGGTTACAATTTTCAGTGGGCATGGGCTTCTGGCTATGCCGCAGGAATTGTCGCCTAGGTAGCCTGAAGCGGGTATAAGCTGAATATGCTAAATATTGGCAAACTCGCAAAAGCTTTTGTAATCATAGTATTGGGCTTAATTGTGCTGACCACGTTTGCAATTTATACCGTGGTCGGTATGACAATACACGATCAGGCATTTTTCTCGTCACTAGTTTTGCACTGTTCCATACCTGCGGTCAAAGAATTCGACATTGAGCCAGTTTCAGGAATAAAAAAGCAAGTAATTTCAATTGCATGTTCAGATGGTTCCAATATTTACGCCTGGTATTTCAAAAAACCAGAAGCAAAAAAATTGGTCATCGTAAACCATGGTGCCGGAGGTGATATTCGCTTTCGAGTGCATATTGCGCAAGCTGCAATTGACGCCGGATATTCCGTACTCCTCTACGACTATCGCGGATATGCTTTGAGCACTGGAGAGAGAACTCTTGATTCAATAATGGAAGACGGGCTCACAGTATATGATTACTGCCGCAAGCATTTGAAATATCCGGCAGAAAATATCGTGGTTTACGGCGAATCGATTGGCTCTGCTGTTACCTGTCATGTTGCAGAAAATCGCAAAATAGCAAAAATAATTCTTCAGTCTGGTGTGACAACGTTGCCTGAAGTGGGGCGCTTCATCTTTCCCTGGCTGAACATCTATCCGGATTTTACTTTCCCAAAAACGCAAATCGACAATGTCAAAAGTCTTAAGGAGATACATGTTCCGGTTCTCTTCATTCATGGACTTCTTGACGCACAAGTGCCCTCCTCCGGCTCAAAGAAAATGTTCGCCGCAGCAAATGAACCAAAAGAGCTAATCCTTTTACCAGGCAGTGGACATGATGATGTGGGCAGAAAAGACGCACAACAATACTCGTCCGCGATCAAAACATTTCTTCAAAAATAGATCACAACTGAGCGTAACAGCAAAAATATTAACGTTGCATACTGAAGATGCTCGGAGTCGGAACATAAGGTTGAGTAACCTTTACCGGATTATCAAAGCGCGCAAGTAAGTACAGACCTTCCTGCATAACCACAGTAGTACCAGGCAAAAGCTTCAACTGATCGCGATTGCGTGCACGAGTAATTATATAACCACGAGGGATGCGGCTCATCTCAGAAGTTAGTGTCGCCCAGGACCAGGCTTGATACATTTGCCGACGCGCGTAGAAAGTCACGCCCGGCTTTCGCATATCAAAAACAAAAGTGGGTTCTTGCAAACGACCGACGAATACGCCAAAGTGAGGGATTGGTCCTTCCCAATGATCAGACAGAGCTGCCATCAAGGGCGGTGCCAGAAGAACAAGTAGAAGCACATGGCAGGAAAGTGTCACGGCAACAGATAATGTTCTCTTATTGAATATTACGGAAACAACAGCCACAATCATAGCCACCATCATGCCTAGTGATGCAGGATTAGCCAAAGTCGCTAAACCTGCGGGCAAATGTCTTACTTTAGAAAGTGCAAATGGTCCAAAAAAGAATGCAGCGGCGTAGACGAATGTGATAATCGAAAACGGTATCAGTAAACGTTTTTTGGCAGGCTGAGAAATAGCACGATCAATTTCCATACCAATCAATAATGCCGCAGCCGGAAACGCGGGCAGAGTATACGGTAAAAGTTTCGAAACGCTGGCACTGAAAAAACCTACTGTAATAACCAGCCAGAGAAAAGCAAAGTATTGCAATTTTTGTGTATCCGACAATACTTTGAAGGCAGTCAACAATGGCAAAAATTTTTGCACTTTCGAAGCTGTGGTTTTGCTTATCACCGACTTCCACGCCCCTTCCAGAGCGTTTCTCAAAGGCCCGAAAATTTCCCAAACGGCTCCGGGAAGAAACAGCGAGAATGGGAAAAAGCCACCCATGACAGCAGCAACGTGATACCAGATCGGTCCCTTGTGAGAATCAACAACAGATGTAAAACGCTGAAAATTCTCACGCACAAAAAATTCTTCGAAATAGGCTCCTCTGGTCGCGGCAATTTCCAAAACAAACCAGGGCAGAGCAATGACGGCAACAATCAAGGCGCCAACGATAGGAAAAAATTTCTGCCAAGCTGCTTTCAAGTGTCCTGTGGTTAAATAGAATGTGCCGAGAATTGCGACCGGCAAAACTATAGAGACAGGTCCTTTGGTCATTACGGCAAAAGCGATCAAACAATAGCCGGCAAGAGCGAAAAATTTCGACTGCCGCTCATGAAAAGCGCAGTAGAAAGACATTAGAGCGCCAGCCAGGAAAAGCGAAAGTGGAATATCGGTGATGCATTCGCGTGACGTGGCAAAATAAAGTGGTGCCGTGAGAAGAGCGAATGAAGCAATCAGACCAGCGCGCAAACCCGCATAGCGAGTCACGAAAGCTTGCGTAGCCACAACCAATAGCACACCACAGGCAGCACCAAAAGCACGCGCTGCTAACTCACTCACGCCGAACAAACTAAAACAAAGAGCTTGCGCCCAAATTACCAGTGGCGGCTTGGTGTAGCGCACAATGTAATTGAGATGGGTGGTCAGATAGTCGCCACTTTCCAGCATTTCTCGAGCTGGTTCAGCATAGAGAGCTTCGTCAGGGTTAAATAGAGGCACATTGCCGAGCGCGTTGAAGTAGACCAGCACGCCTACTGCGAACGTGGCCAGTAATGCGAAATTATTGTATTTGCTCCATTTGGCGCGAGTGGGGCTCGCAGGCAGGTCAAAGGAAGCAGGCAGTTCAGCGCCGGGCAAATTCATGGTCGTTTTCCCTGATTTCAGTCACAGAGTATCCAGATCCGGCAACTCAGATGACAACTAGAAGGCAATCTTAATGTAAATCTACTTAAGCCAAACCTGACAAGGTGCACAAAAATGCGCCAAATTCCCTTAAGATAGACCGTTGAGAGATGGAGCGCAGCCCGCGACAGCTTGTGCCTGGTCAAAGCGAGCGGGGACGCGATGTTCATCGAGTAATTAGTCACATTGGGGTTCGTGCCATGGAAATTTCAAAAAGGATGAAGTCGATTCCACCGTATATTTTTGCGGAAATCGATAAAAAACGACAAGCAGCGGTAGCCCGCGGCGTTGACGTAATCAACCTGGGCATAGGCGACCCCGATCAACCTACTCCGAAGCATGTTGTTGATGCGATGCACAAAGCAATCGACAATCCAGCCAATCACAAATATCCACCTTTCGGCGGTACAAAAGAATACCGAGAAGCAGTGGCTGCCTGGATCAAAAAACGTTTTGGCGTCACGATGGATCCTGCCACCGAAGTCACTTCTTTGATTGGTTCGAAAGAAGGTCTACACAACACCATAATGGCATTCATCGATGAAGGTGATATCAACCTTATTCCTGACCCTGCCTATCCTGTCTACAAAACTTCAACAATTTTGGCAGGTGGCGAGCCTTATTTCATGCCGCTTTTAGAAGAAAACAATTTCTTGCCAGACCTTGATGCAATACCTGCAGATGTTTGCAAAAAGGCAAAATTGATCATGGTCAACTATCCAAACAACCCGACTGCCGGTGTTGCCGACTTGAAGTTTTTCGAAAAACTAGTTGCCTTCGCCAAGAAGCATGACCTCTTACTTTGCCACGATTTGTCCTACTCTGAGATGACTTACGACGGCTACAAGGCACCATCTATTTTCGAAGTGGAAGGCGCAAAAGATGTAGCAATCGAATTGCACACATTGTCTAAAACATACAACATGACCGGCTGGAGAATTGGTTTTGCAATCGGCAATCCAGTTGCAATTAAAGCGCTGTCGTCTATCAAATCGAACGTTGACACCGATATATTCCGCGCAGTTCAATTCGCTGGTATCGCAGCTTTCGAAGGTCCGACCGACGAAATCAAACGATGCAACGAACTCTACATCGAACGCCGCGACCTGGCTGTCAAAGAATTGAAAAAGCTCGGTTGGGACTTCAAACCAATAAGAGCAACGTTCTACATGTGGTTGAGAACACCAGAAGGCATGAGTTCCGCAGAATTTGCTGAAATCATGTTGGACAAAGCCGGCATAGTGGTTCCTCCCGGCACTGCCTACGGTCCTGGTGGCGAAGGCTTCTTCCGCATGGGATTGTGTGTCGACAAAGACAGAATGAAAGAAGCATTCGATCGCATGGCGAAACACGAAATCACTTTTGACATGAAGAAAAAGGCGAAAGTCTAATAGATCCTTCTCAAAATCGAAATTACAAAATAGCAAAAGCAAGCTGTAGTTCTGCAGCTTGCTTAGCTATTTTTGTAGCAACATCGATCGGTCTCTTCGCGACAGAGGCAGGCGCTCAAAACAAAATTGTGGACGGCAAATATTCGGAATCCAGAGTGTTTCCGGGCAAAGGCAAATATTCAGATTGGATAAGCGCCAATAAGTTCAACAATCAAGGAATCAAATTAGCAAAACAAAAAAAATACAAAGAAGCAGCTCAAAAATTTCGGCAGGCGGTCAAAATTTATGGCGTCGATTACACCTATCATGAGCACCTTGGTGGCGCACTGAGAGAGGTAGGCTCTCTGGGTGAAGCAGAGAAAGCAACCCTGAGAGCAACGCAATTAGCCCCATGGCGGTGGGGACCCTGGTACAAT
>JACMKL010000082.1 GCA_014380105.1 Candidatus Melainabacteria bacterium | reverse complement strand
TATTGCCTCAAATAATAACTGCTTGATTTGATGCATAAACAAAAATAATTGCATTGAAGTAACTACCGAGAAGCACGTTGGCACTTCTCGATAGTTAGCCCTTCAATAAAGAACATCATCTAAAAATAGTGGTCTCTATTTATGCCGTCAAAACCTGCCGCTGTTCATACAGCAGCTCTTAAAACGGCGACCAGAACTGCATGGGCACAAGTCATTGCGACCAAGTTTTTCGATAAGCTCTTTATCACTATGAACTACGCGCTGACCGCGCTTGACCCGTGTCTCAGACGGGAACCCGCGCTTTCGTTTGCTGGATGGCTCAAAAGGAGTGTGATTGAAATTTGAAGTTCTGCATTGTCCTACCCTCGCTTTATGGGGACAGAAAGATCATTATAGCAAAATGCCCATTTTTGAAAAGCGGCAATTAGACCACAACTAATAGTATGATCAGACGTCAATGAAAAATACTTTCCCGAGCATTCTCACCATACTTGGCGCAGTTACTTTGATAGGCACTGCACCTGCAATTGCGTCAGAAGTATCCTTGCCCGAAGCTGACGCCGCTCCAACTTTGATTGCTCGCTGCCATCCACATCACCACCATCCCCATCACTTTCGCCACCACATACGACACCATATGTATCACCACCATAGCAAACACACGAAAGGACATTCTCACGGAATGTCCAAAGATTTCAAAAATGCTGAAGAGTGGGTCAAGGTTTTTAACGATCCAGCAAGAGATGTCTGGCAAAAACCTGACGCAGTTGTTGATGCGCTCAACATTCAGCCTAATGATGTAGTTGCTGATATCGGCGCAGGGACAGGCTATTTTACGTTCCGTATCGCGAAAAAACAAACCACCGCTAAAATCTATGCTGCCGATGTTCAGCCGGATATGATTGAGTTTCTCAAAAAAGAAAGCACCACTCAAGAATGTGCAAATGTTATTCCGATTCTAATTCCAAACGAAAAAGTGATATTTCCAGAACCGGTAAATCTAGTTCTTGTGGTCGATACTTTTCACCACATCGACGATCGAATAAATTATTTCAGGAGCTTGAAGAAAACGCTTGCAACTGATTCTCGCGTTGTAATCATAGATTTCATAGAAAGCTCACCGGTTGGACCACCAGTGGAATACCGCATCTCGAAAAAAGAAGTTGTAGCCGAATTAAACGCGTCCGGATATAAGCTTGCCGAAGATAAAGACATTCTACCAAATCAATATTTTCTGATTTTCAGTCAAAAATAATTACTGACTGGGTTCTACATCACTGTCTTTATGAAAGATGCAATTGATTACGGCCACACGTTTTGCTTCATATGCCTGGCAAGTGAGTTCCACCATTTCGCGCAATTCTGAGCTGGCCGGATAATATCTGTATCTGCCCGGATTGTCTGATGAACTCTGGAGAATTCCAGAAGTGACAAAGTCACTTAACGCTGTTTCAATTGCTTGCGGAGTGTAGTAAAGGTTTTTGGCTATCTCTGACACCGACAGAAGTCCAGACTGTTTCTTGAGAAATAGTATCAACTCCAGTTGCCAAACCGATCGAATGTGATTGCGAATAAAAGCCCGCACTCTTGGCGCGATTTCAGTAATGTAGGTTGTTTCGTCACTCATTTTCAACGACCTTCCGAAATTGCGCGCAGACTCAGGTCGCTTGCCCACTTTGCGCTTACTTAAATATGTAACGTGTGCAGCTCAGTCAAAGCGCACTTAATATGCCACAAGGGTTCTTAGGTCCTTCTGAGTATGTTTTTCCAGTGTAACCTCAAAGCACAACCTGCACATCACGCGGTAGCTTCAAGGAATTTCACGCGGGAATGCTTATGACACGCATTCAATGAGCGCCAAGCTGGTGTATAAACAGTTTGGAAATTGGCGATGGAGAGATAGAGATGAAAACGCTCGTCCTAGGTGCTGGAGCAACTGGCGGATATTTTGGCGGTCGTCTGCTTGAGACTGGCGCAGATATTACTTTTCTTGTGCGGCAGAAGCGAGCTGAAAAATTACAGAAAGATGGCTTGATCATAAAGAGTAAACTGGGCGACGCAAATTTTCCAACAGTCAAAACCATCACAGCGGTTTCTGAGCCGTTTGAGCTCGTCATTCTGTCTTGCAAAGCCTACGATTTAGAAAATGCGATCGAGACTATCAGTCCGGCTGTCGGTCCTAACACAACTGTTCTTCCGCTCCTCAATGGAATGCGCCACCTTGAAATATT
>JACMKL010000653.1 GCA_014380105.1 Candidatus Melainabacteria bacterium | reverse complement strand
TGCGTCAGAATGATATTCAGGTCCGCAACCTTAGGCATCATCACTGCCAGTTTTGGTCTTTCGCGTAATGATGTTTCAACCCAATATGATTTAACTCGACTCTTCAAGCTCAGCGCTTTGCCGATATAAATAATTTCACCGTCTTCATTGCGAAACAAATAGACGCCCGGTGAATCAGGCAATGCAGAGATTGCATTTTGGACTTTTTCGTTCTGAACGAATCTCATAACTTAGTCTTGAAACTCACCTTCGTCACTGCCAGACGTATTTTGAGCATAACGTTTTTTGGAAAAACTGCCTTCATCTCCACCGCGCTCTCCACCGCGATCTCCACCACGTCCATCTCCGCGGTCTCGCTGACTCGGCCGTTTCTGCACAGAATCAAAGCCTGGAATAGCGACAGCAAGCGCATCCGTAAGAGTATCCACACCAATTACTTCAAGATTATCGAGATTTCCGTCCAGCGGCAAATTGTTTTTTGGAACAATCGCACGTTTGAAGCCCAGCTTTTGAGCCTCTTTCAATCTTTGCAAAACCGCCTTGACTGGACGTACTTCACCTGTCAAACCAATTTCGCCAAGGAATAACAAACCCGGATCAATAGAACGGTCCAGCAAAGACGTGGCTATCGCAATACTGATGCCCAGGTCGCCGGAGGGATCTGTAAATTCCATGCCGCCCACAACATTGACGTACACATCACTGTGTGACAAGAACAAGCCGGACTTTTTCTCAAGCACAGCAATAATTTGAAGTAGACGATTGGAGTCAAAACCATTGGCGACGCGACGAGCATTGCTGAATGCTGTGTTTGCAACGAGCGCCTGAACTTCCAAGAGTAAAGAACGCCTGCCTTCGCCACCAGCAATTACAGCTGTACCTGGTGGTGACTGCTTCTTGCCCATGTGTGTCAAACGGTCACCGAGAAATAATGCGCTCGGGTTGTCGACTTCGTGGAGACCTTTGTCAGTCATTGAGAAAACTGCAATCTCGTGAGTGGCACCAAAACGATTTTTGACGCCTCGCAAAATTCTGAGTTCGCGCGCTCTGTCGCCTTCGAAATGCAAGACAACGTCGACCATATGCTCAAGCATGCGAGGACCGGCAATGGCGCCTTCTTTAGTGACGTGACCGACAACAATTGTAGCGATGCCATGCTCTTTTGCAGTCGCAATCAAAGTCTGAGCCGATTCACGGACCTGGCTCACAGAGCCGGGCGCGCTCTCAACGTCGGGGTGAAAGACTGACTGAATACTGTCGACGATGGTCACTTTCGGACCTGCCATCATAGTTTGAGCGATGCCGACCACATTTTGATTGGCGTCGACAAAAATATTGTCGGAAGTCACACCCAGTCGCTCGGCGCGGAGACGGACCTGGTGAGCAGATTCTTCACCTGCAATGTACAGGAGCATATGGGCTTTACTGAGATGCTTAGCCACTTGTAAAAGTAAGGTCGACTTACCTATCCCCGGATCGCCAGCCAAGAGAACGACGCTGCCCGGCACAAGTCCGCCACCCAAAACCTCATCTACACCGGCAAGACCAGTGGACATGCGATGACTCTCGGATGCTTCGATCTGAGTTAGTGGCATTGCCGGAAGTCGGCTAGACTCGGAAATGAACGTGCGCGGAGAAGCCTTGAAGCTGCTTTCGCCCTCATAATTTTCGACACTCGCGGCGCTATTGGTACTGCTCATGCTGTTGGTGTTTTTGAAACTACTTTTGCCGCCTAACCCCCCTTTCGACCCTTTTGAGTTGAGACTTGGATGGCTGCGGTCCAGGATGGTTTGAGTAGCCGCACTTGCAGTAGCTCCCGTCAATTCTTCGACGAGCGAGCCCCAAGCGCCACATTCAGTGCACCTTCCAAGAAATCCCGACGCTTGAAATCCACACTGCTGACAAGTCCAGCGAGTTTTTGTTTTAGCCATGACGCCCTCCACCCGTCATTCTAAAGCGACCGGCGAAGAAAGATAGGGTATTGACTCAGGTTTAAGGAAAGGAACTTAAAAGCGCGTCCGAATGGCGCAAACTTTGTTGTATACTTGCCCCGGATGTCAACGGCGATTAACTCATTCATAGCCGGAGGTTGCTAATGTCTACATTGGCTATTCTGTTAACTGTAGCGATAACAAGCTCACCGAGCTTGGGTTCTAACGGCAATCTCAACCCACCTTCCATCAAGAAGTGTCAGGGTCAGTACATCATTGCTCAAAAATATGGCGGCGACCCGCACGGTCCGGATCCACATGGTGGCGACCCACACGACGAACAGCACGATGCAAACTTGCCGGCCAATGCGGAGAGATCCAACGGCAAAGCGCCGAGAGATGTCTACGGCGACACTGTGCCGAACGGACAACAACCATACTGAGCGTACGGCTAGAAAGGCAGCGCCAGTTAGATGTTTCAGTCTCCGGGAGCAATTCTATTTCAGCTTGGACCAGTAACGGTCCGCTGGTATGGAGTCATGTTCGCAATCGGATTTCTCCTGGCGTCGGCACTCGGAATGAGACTGGCGCGCAAGTTCGGGCTAGATACAGAGAAAGTCCTTAACACTGCGTTTTGCGCATTCGGTGGCGGCGTCGTTGGCGCACGCCTCTATTACGTCTTGCTGAATTTGCAGACTTTCAGCCTCGAGCCATTGAAGGCTTTTGCAATCTGGACAGGCGGGCTGTCAATTCACGGCGGAATAATCGGCGGCTTTTTAGCCGGTGCAATTTATTGCAAGCTAGCGAAAATCTCTATCCTCAAAACTGCAGACGTGCTCTTTACTGTCTTGCCGCTCGCTCAGTCGATTGGGCGCTGGGGAAATTTCTTCAATTCAGAGGCGTTCGGAACCCCTGTCGATGAGAGCTTTCCGCTCAAACTATTCATTCCTCCGGAAAGACGCCCGCCGGATTTTATGAACAACAGCTATTTCCATCCGACATTTTTATATGAGTCGGCATACGACTTTCTGCTGTTTTTGATCTTGCATTTTGTGCTCGCAGACAAACTGCGTAATTATCCTGGCGTCATATCCTTCCTCTACATCGCTGGCTATTCGATCGGACGTCTATTGATCGAACCAATGAGAACCGACAGCCTGCTTGCGTTTGGCATTCCAGCAGCGATATTGACCAGCGCAATTTCACTTGTCGTGTCACTGTTGATTATCCTTTTTCTTGTCCTGAGTTCTAAACGCAAAGCAGCGCAATCGAACTAAGCAGTTTTGACTGAGCACTCATTTGATTTGGAAACTCCTGGGGTTTTTCCGGTGTGAAACATTCGGACTCGGGCGCACAATGTTTTTTGAGTTCGTTTACTAGAACGCTTCCTTTCCCAGGGAAGCGCGATTGCCTATGCTCGGGAGATTTCTAAATGGACAAAAATTTTTCAACGGCAACGTTCGTCTCTGTGCTTGCGGCGTGCACAGCAACTTCTTTCTGTAATGCTGCACAAGCAAACGATCTAGCTCAGATTAGAAATGGTCAACTGCCAAAAGTCGAACATTACACGCATCCATTAGATATCAGAGTCGTAGATATCAAACCACGAGTAACCTATGACACACCGGCCGATCCAAAGCCAGTATATATGATTCCGCTTGGTCTACCATCGGCAAAAGCAGCACCTGTTGTTTTTCTTCCAGGTCCAGGCTCTGCCAGAGGTAACATTCAAGGTGGTAGCGCTGGCAGTGGCATGGTGGCACCACCGATATGCAATTGTTGATCCCAACCATCTTCCTCCCGCGCGTCTTCAATCTAATATTCCGGCTGGGGGAACACAGTCAGCGCGTCATCTTCCTAGTGGCACAAATTCAAATGGACTCGGCTCAGTCTCTGCAAGACTAAATTCACAAGCAGCGGGACAGGTAGGAAGTGCAAATCCGGCGATGGCTTCAGGGCGAAACACCAGACCCGTGCAACAAATGCCGCAAGTCTCAAAATATGCTCCGATGAGCAACGGAGCAAACTCGGCATCCGGCTCAAACACTACTTCTCAGAGTACGTCAGTGAATGGCGAAATAATTAAGCGTTTTAGTTTGATCAAAAAATAAAAGTCAGACTTTAGGTCAAGCTCGAAACTATAAGCCTGCTTTATGCATTTTCTCGAGGCGCTCTTTTACGCTGAGAGTAAATGGATGTGCCGCGCCAAGTGTCTTTTCAGATATCACAAGCGAACGCATTCTCAATTTGCGTCCCTCTTCTTCGCGATCAAGCTTTTGATAAACTTCGCACAGATTATCCAGAGTAATTGCTAAATCAGGATGGTCAGGTCCGAGTGTTTTTTCGTAGATGGCAACAGCCTTTAACTCCAGAGCAAGCGCGTTTTCGTAGTCTTTCTTGTCCGCGTAAAAGCAGGCCAAATTATCTAAAGCTGTAGCGACGCTCGGATGCTCTTCGCCATACACTTTTTGCATAATTTTCAATGCACGCTCTAACAAACCAACGCAATCTTTGTCCTTGTCTTTATCACTTCGCTTATAACTTTCTGCCAAATTCCCCAGTGCAATTGCGACATCAGGATGCTCTTTGCCTAGCACTTTCTCGTAAATTTCGAGGGCCTTCTCCTGCAATGGAATAGCCTTTTCAAAGCGCCCTTGCCGCATATAGTGAAGCGCCAGATTGGATGTCACAGTTGCGCACGCAGCGCTTTCGCTTCCACGAATTTTTTCGATAATAGCCAACGAGCCTTCATACATCGGCTCAGCGTCGTGCAATTTAGCCTGGTCTTTTAAAATGCCAGCCAAATTACTCAAGGCAACGGCAAAAGCGTAATCATCAGGACGACCAGCTTTCTGCATAATTTCTACAGCTTGCCGAGCGCATACTTCAGCATTTGGATAGTCGCCTTTTGCTTTGTAGACTAGAGAGAGATTACCCAAAGTGATTCCGCGGTACGTACCCGGAGTCGCGATGGTAGCAATTTCTTTGTCGGCTAATTTTAGTAAGCGTTCGGCTTCTGAATAATTAGCTGCAGACGTGGCTCTCTTAGCAGCCAACGAATATCGAATCCACTCCTCTTCGCCCGCGAACGCAGACGCGGGAAACGCCAGACAGAGCGCTAATGCTAAGAGTCGATTTGATAACCTCATTGTTAAAAGCCAGCCTCAAAGGGTTCCCCGATTTCTTTAGCATACACGAAGTTGCCAAGAAACGGTGCAGAGAAGGCTATCGGGCTAGGAATTCACCGCTGCGGTAAATGCATTTTGCAATTCACCCAACGTCTGAAAGCGCTCAGCAGGCTGCTTCTTGAGACAACGTGCCAACACCTCTTTCACTGGTGCAGCAATCTGC
>JACMKL010000652.1 GCA_014380105.1 Candidatus Melainabacteria bacterium | reverse complement strand
TTCGTTCAAAGTTTTTGCAATCATAACGGCTTTTTGTCCGCTCACTTCGCCTTGAGCAAGTGCCGGTGGTGGCGGAATCAAACCACCTCTAGCATGTGATCTCATCACTGAAGAATCACCACCACTTTTTCCTTTGTCAAACATTTCGCCGGATGATGCAAACCAGCCAGCACCAGCTCCGCCCGGTTCACGAGAGCGCGGGGATGCGCTCTGGCGAGAGGCTTCCGCTTTCTTGAGCATGAAATTATTCGGCGTAAAAGCAAATCGTGCGCCACCTCGACTGGCACCAAATTGTGCCGGCGCCATCGGTGCGGCCGAATTAAATGCACTGCGGTCGTCGCGTGGGTTTCTCACAACACCATTCACGGGATTAGGTAAGCGACCGTTTTCGCTCGGATCAGTTACTAGATATGAGGTATATGCAGAAATGATTCCGTAGCGTTGCGAGAGCGCAATAATTTCATTGATCACTTCCTGACTCTCGTCATTAGCGTGTGCAACTTCAGTCAGGTAACCGATTCTGCGCATTGCCCAAATTCGCGGCAAGTACGAATGACCGGCGTCATCTTCAGCAAATGCCATAGGAAATGAGTAGGCTTTTGCAACACCATTTATTTGACCATTTAAATTTACCGAAGCGTTACCATTTCCTTTATAGCGTCCAATCAGAAGAACTTGCTGCCCGGCAAATATGTCTTTCACTTCTTTGGGATAAACATCCTTGACTGTAATTCCGTCGTAAGAAATTTTGACATCGCTCAATACCGGACTTTTAATTTTTTGATAAAAATTAGAGAGCGCCACTTCAAGACTCTCACTTGGAGCCACATACTGGGCTGTACCGTGATGGTCTTCGGCAAGTTTATTCAACAGTTTTGTATTGACGTCGTACCCAACACCAAAATCAAAAACACGAATATCGCGCTTAGATTTTATGCTCTTCAATAAATTATCGACACCTGTTTCACCGACAGTAGGTTCACCATCTGTGATTAAAACCAGATAGGCTGGGCGAGTCGAGGGGTCATTTAATATGGTCGTTCCCAACGAAAGTGCGTCACCAATATTGGTACCACCGCGCGGCTCTAATTCATCAATATATTTCTCCGCTAATTTCTTATTCTCAGGTGTGGCAGTCATTAATTTGGCGCTGAAAGCCTCGGCATCAGTGTTGAATTGCACAAGACTAAAGCGATCTTCCGGGGCCAACGCATTGACGATAAATTTGAGAGCCTTTTGATTTTGTTCCATCTTTTCGCCTTGCATCGAACCAGATGTATCTGCAACTACAACGATATCTTTTGCCACCGGAGCCTTCGAAGCAACAGGTGGATTAAGCGTCATGAGGAAGTAGCCGTCTTCACCAGTTTTGCGGTGAGTCAAAAGATTGGCTGCGACATCTTTGTCGGAGACACTGTAATAGAGCAAGAAATCTTTATCCGGAACAGTGTTGCTCGCGGCAAGCGAAACACTTGCTTCGTTCTCGCCACCACGAGTGGAAGCGATCGTGTGGGTCGGCGACCAAATTGCGCGAATGGCTTGCTTACCGGATAGTTTGACGTTCATTTTGATGTCATCAACAGGCTCGGCTTCACCTTCGGCTTTAAGCGGGAAGCGATATTTGAGCATACCGTTTTCAGCTTTCAAAACTTGTGTGTATTCGAGTTCGACTTTCTTGGTGCCGTTTGCAGGTATGGGGAAAATGCGAGCACGCACAGTTTTGTAGTCAGCAAATTCCAAAAGCCCCGGATCCACCATTCGGCGAACAATCGCTTCGTATTCTTGACGCGCCGCGTTTGCTTCTAAAATTTTCCCTTCTACTGGCTTGCCATCGATATGCAACGAGAACGAGCTGAAAGTTGTATCTTCAGGCAGAGGAAAAAGATAAGTGCCAGCCAAATTTTGGTCAGTGTCGTTGGAAAATGTCTGCGTAATGTATGTCTTCGCCACCTGGTCGGTTATGTCGACTTTGACGGTTTCTTCTTTCAGATGCAACCCAAATGAGACAGTTGCCTGCAACACCGGACGAGGACCGGGCGATGGGACGCGCGGGTCGGTTGGTTGTGGTCTGGCGACTGTGGTCCGCGGTCGAGGCATAAGCGGAACGCGACCACCCATAATTGGGTCAATGACGATCCAGCCCGAGGCAAAAACCTGCGCCGGAAGCGCTATAGATGCAGTAATAGCTGCAAGGGATGCCAATGCTACACGTCTCATCTTTTGACCTCTCGAATAAGCGCAGCAACGTTCAACTTCGGACCATGCCGCTGATAACAGCTTAGTAAATTTCAGAGACACTAACGCCCGGGCTTACAGGCTTGCAGGCCTGGGGTAAACCCCAGCTTTGAGTTTAATGGTGAGGAAAGATAAACTTGACAACAGTTTTGTAATTCATAGCGTTCAATTTGTTCCTAACACAAATATAATTGAGGTGACCTGGAACTTTCGAGTGCGCAAAACGCCTTATCATTGGTGTTTAAGCAAAGCGAAATAGCCTTCTGGCTGGCTAGGAACTGACTTTGTTCCGGGATTTTAGGATCCGGCTCAAAAGATTTGTCGGAAATTAGGAAGTAAATGGGACACCCAAACGGTTCTAAAACACCAAAGATTGAAGCGCTATTTGCTTCGATTGTAGAGTCGTCAACGGATGCAATTATCAGCAAAAATCTGGATGGGGTAATTCAGACTTGGAATAGAGCCGCCGAAAAACTTTTCGGCTGGAAAGCTGAAGAGATTATCGGTCAATCGCTCAGTTTACTTATTCCAGAACATTTGCTGCATGAAGAAGTCGAAATTATCCGAAGGCTAAAACTCAAAGAGCGCATCGAGCACTACGAAACAGTTAGGCGTACAAAAGACGGTAGGCTGGTGAATATCTCAGTTACTGTCTCTCCAATTTTCGATGATGAAGGAAATGTGATAGGCGGGTCTAAGATCGCGCGCGACATTACTGAGCAATTTTTGATCAACAAAGAACGGGCTATTTTAGCTGCGATTGTCGCATCTTCTGATGATGCGATTATCAGCAAAGACCTGGACGGAATAGTTCAGACCTGGAATACATCTGCAGAGAGAATTTTTGGATACACAGCTGCGGAGATGATTGGAAAACCAATTGCCTTACTAGTTCCTGTTGAAATTCCGAGCGAAGAACCTTTTATTTTATCGAAAGTTAGGCGCGGTGAGCGCGTTGATCATTATGAAACCATTCGTCAAGCTAAAGATGGTCGGATGATCGATGTGTCACTTTCGATTTCGCCAATTAGAGATATACATGGCACCATTATTGGTGCATCAGAAGTCGCCCGTGATATTACCGAGCAGAAATTGATCAAAGAAAAAGCAGAGCACCTAGAAGAGCTCAATCGCATGAAATCCACATTTTTTTCAACAATGAGCCACGAAATTCGCTCGCCATTAGGTGGCATCATCGGTCTTGCCGAAATTCTCACGACTGAAGAAGGTCTGCCTGAAGAATCTAAAGAACTAGCGAGCGATATTCTCGATGCCTCTCAAACTTTATATAAAGTTTTGAACGAATTATTGGATTTTTCGAAATTGGAAGCAGGAAAGCTTGCTCTTGAATGTAATCCATTCTCCCCGCGTTCAATGATCAGCGAAGTTATTCGAATTGCAAATCCTGAACGTTTAAATCGCGGAGTGGACCTTCGGTCGATAGTAGATCCCGATCTGCCTGAAATGCTCTTTGGCGATGAGCTTCGTGTACGCCAGGTTCTTATGAATCTAACCACTAATGCAATCAAATTTTCAGAAAAGGGCGCAGTCTACATTGCTGTAAATGTGCTTGAAGAAAAGCACCGCGGTAAATCGAAGTCAAAAGATACGGTGCCCGCATCGGTAGGCGACGACACCACAAAACAACCACTGATGGTTGAATTTAAAGTTATTGACACCGGAATTGGTATGTCTGAAGATACGATGGAGAAACTGTTTCAGCCCTTCGTACAGGCTGATGCCTCAACCACCAGGGTTTTTGGCGGCACAGGGCTGGGCCTCAGCATTTCAAAAAGCTATGTCGATCTGATGGACGGTGAGATAGGCGTGAATAGTGAAACAGGGAAAGGGTCAACTTTCTGGTTTAAAATCCCTTTCCAAGCGTCACAGAACGGCAGTTCAAAACATCATGCCTAAGGTTGAACAATTTTGAAGCATCTTGATTGATACATCACAATTACCTTAGGTCCAGCTCCCAGAAATTTTGATAGTCCGGGCAGTTTTTTGATCAAATCAAAATACTTAGCACTACCGAATTCAACGATTTCAGGCGCGGTTTGATTGCCTTCTAAGTAAGCGCTATCAGTCCAGAAGCCGTCCTTAAGATAGAAGGTCTTGCCTTCAATCCATTTCATTCCGCTCGACTTACTATCTTGATCGCTCATTGAATCATTGGCTTTCAATTTTTGCAATTGTTTCTCACGGGCCACCGCTTTTGCACCAGATTGTGGTGCCATAGCGATTTGCCGCGAGAGCGATGCGTATGCATCATCTTTCCGAGCCATCAGTGCTCCGCGCAAGGAAGGACTTGTAGCAGTCGAAGCAAGTTCGTCAGAAGATTCCGCAGAGACATTCCCACCTGCACCGGCCATGCCACCACTCGACATTTTACGCTTTGCCATATAGCCAGCCTTAGATTCCGCTGGTGCTGCCGAAGCAATTGGTGATCCCATTTTGTATGTCGACGGTGAGAAGCTAAACCGGGCACCTGGGCGATCTCTTGAAGGGACAGCACTCAGTCTGTTTTCACTTTCGGCACGGCTGCGATCGAAGGCAGCCATTGGCATTGGCGTCACTGGGCGTCGACCTTCGTTAGGGTCGGTCGCGAGGAAAGAAGTGTAAGCAGAGATTATTCCGTGCTTCTTCGATAGTGCAACAATTTCATCAATGACTTCGCGATTTTCACCATTTGCTTTAGCAACTTCAGTCAAATATCCAATTCGACGCATCGCCCAAAGTCTAGGTAAGTATGTGTGAGAAACCTCTTGGGTGGCGAATGCCAGTGGAAAACTAAAATTCCTAGCAGCGCCATTTACCTTGCCTGTAATACTAACTCTTGCGGCACCGCCACCTTTATATTTGCCAAGCAAAAGTACTTGTGAGCCCTGGAAAATATCTTTCACGGAGCGCGGATAAATGTCTTTTACTTGTATTCCTTCATATGAAATTTTCACATCACTGAGCACAGGACTTTTGATCTTCTGATAAAAACCAGAAAGGGCTGTTTCTAAATTTTCACTTGGAGACACATACTGAGCAGTTCCGTGATTGTCCTCTGCTAATTTGTTTAACAACTGAGTATTCAAATCGTTGCCGACACCAAAATCGAATATCCGAATATCTCTTTTCGAATTTGCTTTCTTGAGCAAATTTGTAATGTTTGTCTCTCCTACTGTTGGCTCGCCATCAGTCATCATAACGAGAAAGCCTGGGCGCTCAGTGACTTGGTTCAGGAGCGTAACGCCCATTGAAAGCGCGTCACCGATATTGGTGCCTCCCCGAGCTTCTAAATCGTCGACATACGCGAGCGCTAATTTCTTATTGGCGGGACTTGCTTCCATGAGCTGCGATTTGAGTGCATCCGCATCTGTATTAAACTG
>JACMKL010000651.1 GCA_014380105.1 Candidatus Melainabacteria bacterium | reverse complement strand
AGACCGGCTGCAATTGCAAACGAGACAACTCCGATTGCTTGATGCACAAATTCCTTGCTCACAAAAGTAAGAGTCAGCGTGCCAGTCTCGACAAAAAATAGTGAAGTAACGCGCAACACGTTTGCTAAAAACGCCGCAGCAGTCGAAAGTAGAAGAAGCGCAATTACGCGCCATCCTTTTACTTCTAAATAAGTGGCCAGAGTTGCGCCCAGGTAGACAGCGAACCAGAGCATCTTGACGCCACTGCACGGTGCATCAATCTCGATCAATTGATGATTCCAGGCAATGGCGGCTCCTTCGGCAACGGCAGGGAAGCCGAGTATGGACAAGCTTGGAGCAGCAAGCATGCCCACCAAAATTCTCAACGGATAACCAATATAGAAATTGAGAGAAGAAACGATCGGCAGCGACAGGAAGAGAAGAAGCCATTCGCCTAATCCGAGTTTTAGACGCCCACCACGCCCATCAATCAAAAATCCAATCGCCAGGACTGCAAAAACGGCACTCAATAATTTTGGTGCAAAAAACCACGTGGCTGAATAAACGGCCAGAGCGACCATCGAAGCAACTGGTGGGCGAAAGGATTTGATGGCGACAGGTTGCTCAGTACTTTCTCTACGCAAGAAAATTAGTGCAATCAAAGTGATCAAACTCAGCACACCCAGAGGCTCGTCTGACATGTCTGTGAGGCGCTCTACATACCAGATTGCTACCGGCCAGAAGATGCCACCACAGAGAGCCAACAGCAAAGCTGTGGTCATGCCTTAACTTTCCTCAAGCTACCGCGTTTTGTGAATGCAAAGCCGAGCACTAGCATTCCGACTCCGAATAATAAATAGGTGTCTGATTCCGGAACAGTTGGAGCAAACAGACTTGGCAGATCCATTTTTGAGTTGGCAATATTATGAGGAATGGGCTGCGGCGATGCCGGTGTGTCCCCGGAAAAATCGCTCTCTTCGGCACCTTCTCTATCTGCAGCCACTGATTTGCCTTCAGCTTGGGAAGCCTGAGCAAAAGCCCCTCCGCGAGCTCGGAATGTGCTCACTTCAGCTTTTGGTTTGAGAAATTCAAGCAAATTATCGTTTTTAGATATCTGATCTTTACTTCCAATATTTTGCATCGGAGCAGAAGAAACCATCGTGTTTGAACGCGGGACATTTAAGCCGAGTGGAATTGGAGAAGGCTTCACGTGAATGCGAATCGGATCTGAAATCAATGCACTCGAAAACGGCGTGACGAGATGATACTGAGTAGCGAGAGATACGGCTTGTTGAGCGTACTTACAACTATGACCGTGATGGCCGCGTTCAATTTTGCAAATTTCGCTTGCGGCTGCCAATTGACTCCAGACCTTATCCTTGGTAGTCGGACCTTCAGGTGCTGCCGACGGAGAAACTTGAAAAGTAATTCCTGTCGAAGGCTGACGATCAGTCTCTTTCCAATTCGAGAAAAGAGCAGTGAGATCATTTTCGACCGAGCCGGAGCGCGGCACTCTCACCATTGCCGGGCGGTCAGAGATGCCATCGAGCACCTCATTTGGTCCAGCACTAACTTCCATATCGTAAAGGAATGGATGATTCAATTCTCGCAGTCGCTTCAAACTACGGGATTCAAAATGCCCCGGCACTGGCTGCGCAGCATGTATCCAAAGGACAGCGCCGAGACCATCATCGCCAATTTCAGAAAGTGCTTTCTCGACAACAGGTAAGTCAATCTGTCCACCAGCAGGCGGCAGACTCTGTACTTTTTGAATGAGTGGAGCAAGACCTGCCGGAGATGGTGATGGCACCACCAGTGGTTCGGACATCAGTCCATCTCTCACATAGTAGAACTTCAAATGCTTGACGCTCGGCATATTTTTCATTGCCGCCAAAATCTGTGGCATGTAGTCTTTCATACCGACCGAACCATCGACTACCATCGTTAAATAATCAGGGCGGGGATAGCGTATCGGAGACAGAGAGACTTTGACATTCTGATTCTTTCCGACTGCCAAAATTTCGGTTGTCTTTGGATCTCTGGCAATAAACACGACGCGATCGTGGCGAGATAATTCAGGAGGACTGATCGATAACGTCAGCGCCTTTTGCCCGAGACTGTTGCCACCAAATGAAGGTGCCTTGCCATTCACTGCCTCTTTCAATTCTGCAGAAGAAGCCAGTTGAACAAGCAATGGCTTCTCAACTGCAAAATTGCGTTCTTCAAAAGATGGATAGCTAAGCTGAAAATGAGATTGGTCGCTCAACTGCATGGGCGCCAGAATATGCAGGCGAATACCTACTGATTGCTCCGGAAAGACAGGCCACAACTGCAATAGCACACGGTCTTGACCGCAAGTGCTGACCAGAAGAGGATCTTTTTTCTGCAAGACGGCACTACGATATCTAGAACGCGCCAAACTACGACCCATTATTGATGCTTCTTTTTCTCCATCGTCAGTGCGCAGAAATGCTTGCGAGATGACCGCACCGGGTGGCAGTAAAAGCTTTGTCCGGACTTCACGATTACATTTTGATGAGTTGTGAAAACTAATTGAATAGTCGAGTTCGGCAAAGCCATTCTGTCCGTCGATATTGCCACGCAGTGATTGCTGTTCTACAGATAATCCCCGCGAAACCCCACTGACCGCTTCACCTGCGACATCTGGGTCGAGGTCGAATTCGTCACCTGACTCACTGCCTGCATTATTGAAGCTTGGCACCATCGAACCCAGACCGGCTTCACTGACAGACAATAATCCAGACTTGACCAGATGAAATGGCTCTTGCCTGACTGCTTTCATAGACTCAGGCAAAGGCACGCTATTAAAAGGTTTGCCCGTGATGACATAAAACAGTTCCCGTACTTTTTCGATAGGCACTGGGTGACTGATTTCATAGAGTGATCCCAAAATATCTGTCGCCCGTCCCGAGCGTTCATAGCAAGCCCGCAGCATCACTTCCTGATTGCCGAAAGTGCGCAGCCACTCAATTGCTTCGCCCGGTTTCTTGCCGTTTGCAGCCTCATTTAAATTTAGACGAGTGAGAGTAGATGGCAGTTCTACCGCAAGCACCGTGCACAAAATAATCATATGACCGATGTGCTTGAGCTGCTCACCGTCGTAGAAAGTTTTCTTCTGCTTCGACAAATAACAGACATATTTGCCACTTTTCATGATCGGAGGAATCGCAAGTATCGGTGAGAGAGGCAGAAGTCCAAATCCGAAAAACAGCACTGCCACCATCGCAAGAGGTGCGACAGGAATAAACATCAAAGAATAGAGGATGGCTATTCCCATCGCCATACCGCTTCCCAGGGTAAGCGCACCAAGCGATTCGGTCATATCACGACGAGCCGATAGCCAGATCAAGAAATTTGAGAGTGGTACGAGCGCTACTAAGAAGATGTGCGAAGGAGACGGAAATGGATCAAAAAACATGCGCGCGCACATGTGAGTGGCGAGCTCTATCCCTATTGCAAACATGGGCACAATTACGCCGCAAAAGAGAAGAATCAGCCCCGGCTTTGTCGGCACTTTCTCAGTCTTTTCCTGGGGCATCTTAATAGGACCGGATTCAGGACGTTGAGACTTCGCTTTCGTTTTTCTGCCGTTGTCGCCCTTGGGCATGTCTGAGGTCCAAAACATGGGGCAAAACTCCTAAATCACTACTATCAATCTTCCCGCCGAGCGCCAGGACGAACGACAAATTAATGTCTGGCGCCTGTTTTCGCCTGCTTTCTAATGCTAGCCAATTGGAGTGCCAGGCAGTACAGTAATTCCCCTGGGCTTTCACTTGGTTAAACGATGGAACGAATAGATTGTTAACGCCATAGAGAAGTTGCCCGCGAGATGGAATGATGGATTTGAGACATCGACTGTAACGTGAGGTAGATAATGTTCGAGTTATTAGGTTTTCTGATCTTCTTTGGAATTATCCTCACCATCACTTCGATCAAATTCATCAATGAATATGATCGCCTGGTGATTTTCCGATTTGGACGCGTAGTTGGCGAGCGCGGTCCGGGCGTGAGTTTTGTCGTGCCAATGATTGAGCGTGCTCAGAAGGTGGATTTGCGGATTATCACGATGCCAATCCCTATGCAAGAAGCGATCACTCGCGACAATATTTCATTGAAAATTGCCGCTGTTTGTTTTTATCAGGTCGCCGATCCGCGCAAAGCCGTCACCAAGATTGAAGACGCCATGGCAGCCACAAGCCAAGTTGCGCAAACAACTTTGAGAAGCGTCATCGGTCAGCATGAGCTTGATGATGTTCTGACTGAGCGTGACAAAATCAATGCCAAGTTGCAAGCAATTATTGACCGCCAAACCGAAGGCTGGGGCATTAAGGTCAACGCCGTTGAAATCAAAGACGTTGAAATTCCGCAGAGCATGCAGCGCGCCATGGCACGCCAGGCAGAAGCTGAGCGTGAAAGACGGGCAAAAATTGTAGCAGCAGAGGGCGAAATGCAGGCAGCCGAAAAGCTCGCTCAAGCAGCCGCCGTTATCTCCTCGCAACCAGGCGCTATGCAGCTGAGACAATTGCAGACCATGGTTGAAGTTTCTGCTGAGAAAAACAGCACGCTCATCTTCCCGATTCCAATTGAATTGTTAGGTGGTATGGGACGAAACGCCAGTGAATTCGCGCAGAAAGCCATGCAATTTTTGCCAGGGCAAGAAAACGTGAAACCGGCAGCAGTGCCAGCAGTAGCAGCAGCCGTAGCTCCAAGCAGTCACACTCTAAATACCGCGCCTGGAGACAAAATCAGAATTCGCGAGGACATTGAAGATCTGGCCTGACCCTATCTCATTGGGCAAAAAAAAATAGTTTCCTAGGAAACTATTTTTTT
>JACMKL010000650.1 GCA_014380105.1 Candidatus Melainabacteria bacterium | reverse complement strand
GACGATCCGATGCCGGTGATGCTTCCTGAAGATTTTTCGCCGATTTCGCAAATCGCAAGTTCTCGCGACAGCAGCTTAGTTCGCCTCACTTCATCAGCGGGCGGAATGGTATCGGCAAACATACAACTATTGCACGGTAAATAATTCAGGTTGAGTCGAACAGTTCATAAATCGAGTGTTGGGCATGCTACATGCTTGGTCTTTCGTAGACTTTGGCCCAAAGCGGGATTGCGGCCCAGAATGGTTTCATGGCACGAATTGAAGGTTGAGTTGCTTCGGTCATAGCAAAGACCACAGGATATTTCTGTGCTTTTGCAAGTGAGTCGTTGCCTCCTTGTGAAACCCCTTCTCCAAACGCCCTGAATTGAAGTATGCTTTTCCGATTTTGATCGATTGAAAATCGCCCTTCAATCGTACCTTCCATGTTATACGTAGTGTCATTTTCTCGAGATGCCGGTGCCTGGCTCGCATAGGAGCCTTGGAACGCAAATGTCCTGATGCCGCCTCGCGATTCTATCGGCGTCATTTTGAAATCTGCACGTCTGATATCCTTTTCTGAGAACGGATGCATTATATTTCCAACGTGATTCAAGAGTTGAAAACGCACCATCCGCGCTACCAGAGTTGGGGGCATCTTCACCTTCGCTCCTGGCTCATTTGCGCCGGAGAGAATTTCGCATATCTCGTCAGGAAAAATCCACATCACATCTCGACCAATACTGCGTTCAGAAAGAGTTGCATTTGCAGGCAAAGGGCAGATACGGCTATAAACTTGGATTACTGATGTTGATGCATTAGCGCCAGGCGGTGCTTCTTTCGGAGGTGGTGAAACAGGCTTGGACAGCTGTGATCTGACTATCTTTTGGGAACGGGATTTGATCAGCGCCGATTGGAGAATCTTTATAAATTCCTCTGGGTCATAAGCCAGTCCGATTTTATACTCGAAAGGTGTGCCGTCCGAACCGGCAACGTACATCCCTTGATAGCTGCCAAATTGTTTGAAGAAGCCAGCCGGGGCATAGTCTTTAATTGCGCGTTTGGCCAATGGGGCGAACCATTTAGATGTTTCAGTTTCGACAGTTCCATACCTGCTGGGCTGTAAATGCTCTACTGCGCCGCTGACAGGAATAAAGTTTTCTTTGATAAATTTGACTACTGATTCGTTGTTCAAGAGCGCACGGCTCAAGTGTCCGTTCCCTCAAGTTGCGCCGAGAACGTTTCCATCCATTATCCAAATGAACATCGGTTTGCCAATGCGTTCGGATTGCAGGCGAGCCGAAAGAAGGTCTGATTGCCAGGGTATTTGGAGGAATCTCTCTTCTTCATTTCTAGGAAGTACCGCTTTGATCTTTTGATCTAAGGTCATACTCTTTGTAGGTCGCTGGATCAGGCAAGAAGTTGAGTAGGTGTTACATACAGCAGGGACTATCTGAGGCTTGAATGTCGCAACCTCACTCATCGGCGCACGCGAAATCAAATTTTCTGGGGCATCGATAGAGTTTAAGAAAGTTTTCCATTGAACATCCACAGCACTTCTTTGCCAATTTTGTGTCGTTAGGACCACAACAAGCATTTTGTTTCTCGCCGGCACAAAGACATATTCTTGATAAATCGGCATTCCTTGTATCGTGAAGCTGACCGTTTGCATTCTTGCAGATAAGCGCCGAGAAGCCCCAACATACATGTTTTGCAATGAGGACTTTCGAACACCGCTCAATTTTGCGAACATCAAGTCACCAAACATGCGGGTGAATTCTTCTACCTTAAGACCACCATCGTCCATTAGGCTGACTGTTATTTCCGCTTCGACGTTAGGAGCGGGTTTGCCGGAAAATTTTGCCAGCGTATCTTTGTCTGGTTTTCTCTTAACACTCCAGCTCCGAGGATACTTAAGTCTGACACCACTCTCGTCGTAAAATTCCGCCAGTTCGCCCGCGCGCTCAACTTCAACGGCAAGAGCCTCGTGTATCGTATTAATGCCCGTGCCTGCGACTAAACTGCCGATCAAAACGAGAGACCGCAGATTGTTTAAGTGCTTCATCAAAACGCTCCTGAATTGCAGACTTCAAAGGTTAACGATGGACACAAGTATAGCGTCGCGACCATAACAGTCATAGACCTTTCTTCTTTCTGAACATGAGGGGGCGAAACTGGTAACATAGGTGCCATTGGGCAGCGATACAAGTGCACGGTTAATAATCGAGGTTGTGTTGAACACTTTTTCTCTGGGAAGGTTTGTACGGATTGGTTTCGCCACTCTCGCGATGACCACAACAATTAATTCTCCGGTTTGGTCACAGACACCTACAAATTCAACGCCAGCGAAACTACCTGGTGTTGAATTCACTAAAATTCAAGATCTCAATCCGACTGCGCGCAGCTCTAACCGACCGATCAAACAGAAATGGGCGGTGGTGATTGGCACTTCTAAGTTTAAGGAAGGTCGGCTGGTCTCCTCCAATGAAGGAGACATGGCGCAATCAGCCAAGGAATTTTATCAATATCTCGTAGATCCGAATGGTGGTCGTTTTGACGCCAAACATGTCAAATTACTGCTCGACTCTGACGCGCAAAAGCAAAGCATTATGACTGCGCTTGGACCCGGCTTCTTAGGCAACGCAGTTGGTCCTGATGACTTGGTTGTGGTGTTTGTTGCAACGAGCAGTTTTCCGACAACCGATGGCAATACTTATTTGTGCTCTTATGATTGCGCTCTCGATAACATCTACGGAACGTGCTTTTCAATGCAATCATTGATGAGCACTCTCAAGCAAAACGTACACTCCGACCGCATTTTACTCGTCTTGCAAGCTGCTTACAGTGGTGCGGCAGATCTCACATCTGGCGCAAAGTCATTGTTGCCAATCAGGGCACAATACAATTTGGACCTCGATAAAGTTCTTCTGGGGAATGGTTTTATCATTCTGTCTTCAAGCCAATCGAACGAGATTACTCAAAGCAGTGCATTCTCTAGAAATCTCACCGATGCTCTCCGTCAAGAAAATGGTCTAATCTCACTCAACAAAGCATTCGCAATTGCAAAGCAAAAAACTGAAGCAGAAACATCTGCTAAAGATTCCAGAAAACGACAAGTACCTGGCATGAAATCAGCATGGACAGGTGCAGAATTAGTTGTTGGCGTGCCGCCTGCTGAGCGCGTTTCAAATCTTCCTGCCTCCGTAACTTCATTCCTTTCGGCTGAAGGTGCTTACTTAAAAGCGAGCAAATTTGTTGCTGAAGGAAAAATGGATGAGGCGCTTGAGCAATACAAATTAGCAATCACAGCTGATCCAAAATACGCGGATGCGCTTGCTGATTATGGTGCGGCATTAGCAATTAAAGGCGATTGGAAAGCCGCATCAGAGATGCAAAAAAAAGCGATCGCAGCTAATCCGAACGATGCGCTCTTTCATTTAAACTACGCGCGCATGTTGGATAAATTGGGCGATGCTGAAAACAGTCT
>JACMKL010000649.1 GCA_014380105.1 Candidatus Melainabacteria bacterium | reverse complement strand
TTCCGTGCATTGCCGAACATCACTCTCGGCTACAACATCCTCCCGCACACCAGCGTTTACGCTAACTACTTTGTCATCAAAGACGTTTTTGCCGTCAACAATATTTTGACAACTCCTACTACTCAATCTGTATCGGGTGGATTGCGACATGAAATTCCCATCAATAATCGAACTAATATTCAGCTCGATTATCAAATTCGGGAACTCTGGCAAGCCGCAGGTTTACGTCAAGCTGACATGATTCCGGCTATTACTGCAACCCATGTTTTCAATCCGCGATTGATTGGATTTGCAAACATACAATTGCAAATGAGAAGTCGCAATATTTTTCAGGGTCCGACTCGCGAAATCGATCCGTTCTACACGATCGGTTTACTCTATCGCTGGAAGCAATGGACATTCACTGCTACTGATACTTTCGTTTCAAACTATCGTCAATCAGACGCGATTCCTAATCAAGGCAACCTAGCAATGATCGCTGACTTCGAAGCGGCGCGCCCGATCAGCAAAAAATTGCCTGGTGTTGTGGCATTCGTGAGAGCCGAACCAATTTGGAACTGGGAATCAAATTCGCGCCCAGGATTGAGTGGTTTTGATTTCCGTCTTTTCAGTGGTATCAGAGTTTCAGTCAGCAAGCCTTCTTATTACGCTGAATTCAACAAATTGCGTCAGCAAATACAGTTTAACGAGAACAACACACCTCGTCCTCCGCGCAAATTGCCGACCACAACCAGTCCGAATGCCCCTGCGCCAGGTACAGATCCTGCTACTGCACCAGCTCCTGGCGCAACGCCTGCTCCTGACCCGACTGTGAATCCTGATCCAAATGCAATTCCGGGTACTCCTGGTAGCGGCGTGCCACCATTGGTACCACCAATTCTGCCACCAAATACAATGAACACTCCGGGTGATGGAAGCGGTGACACCACTGGTCCAATTACGGACGCTTCAGTGGCACCGGAAACGACTGCCAGTGCACCGATTATTAGTGCTACTCCAGTTTCTAACGCATTTTAGAAATCACTGCATCCGTAACATCGCGGCTTGTGTCTTTCAAATCTTCGCCACCGTAGAAGATACCATCGAGATCAAGTACAAGTGTCAGTCCTTTCTCACGTGCGACTGCTGCGACTGCCTCTACTAATTCGGAGCGTCCTTCTGACATTGATTTTCCGACCAACTCGGCCAGTGCTTTTTGTTGACTTTCAACCTGTGTCTTTCGTCTTGCTTCCTCAGCTGTAATGTCAGCGGTCGGACGTCCGTCCTTTTGCATTTTTTGGAGGACATTTATAGCCTCTTGCGCTGATTGACGCAATTGGCTCTCGGCCTGCGCTTTTAGCATTTCGCGCTTTTGTTGTGACGCTGAATAAGCAAGCACCTTTCCCCTGGAAAACCAGGCGGATTTGCCAAGCAACGGACTGGTTTTTATAGCTGCTTTTGCTACGCCCACAGCTGCAGGCGCAACAGAGGTTTCTGTTGGAGTTGACGGAGGGGTTTGAGGAGCAAGTTTTGATGATTCATCAACAGCAAATGAAGGTGCGATTGTTTGCAGGAATGAAAGAGAAAATATTGATGCTGCTAACAAATTTGGAAAGCGTAAATTTCTAGAGCTTTTGCGACTTCGGATAGTCATTTTCAAATCCTTTCTTGTGGACATTTAGTGCTTGTTCACATCGAGTTTAGCTCGCTGAGGGGCGGCTAATTCCACCGGTTTAGTCGAAGCATTTTGAGTGGATGTTTTTGGAATTTTGATCAGGTCTTTGTAAGACATTCCGAATATTTCGACAGGCGTTTTAGAAATTTCGAACGACTCCATATTGTCGATAGTTAAACCTGCTTTTCCACGAGCTGACGCCATCAAGCTATTTGCATGTTCGTTCAGCTTCGAAGCCGTCATTTTATCCTTCTCTAAGTAGGCACTGTTGCGATATTCTCGCGCTGCTTCCCCGTGTTTCTCCTGCTTTTCATACAATTGTCCTAAAAGAAAAAATGCGGTGGCATCTTCGACGTTCAATTCCGTCGCTTTTCTAAGTAGTTCTTCTGCCTCCTTTTCTCTGTTTTGCTTTATATGAATGTGTCCGAGGCTGGTATGAACACCTTTCAATTTGCTATCAATTTTTAAAGCCGCTTCCAGCTCCCTTTTTGCTTCTTCAAATTTTCCGGATTCTGCCAGCATATCGCCTTTTACTTTTCGTATTTCAGCAACTTTAGGCGCTGCAGCAGCTGCAATATCGATTGTTTTCAAAGCGTTGGGCAAATCTCCTGATCGCCAATATGCGATCGAAAGTCCAATTTCTGCTTCGTTGTCGCGGGCATTCCCTTTGATGGCGGCGCCAAATGCGTTTTTCGCTTTTCCGAACTCGGATGTTTCCAAATAACAAAAACCGAATAATGACTGAAATTTTGCAAGATTTTGTAGGGTCGGTGGTGCCGATTGTAAAACACTAATCGCTTTTTTAGCATCAGCTTCTTTTTCTAAATTCGCAAGCAACATGTAGGCAATGCTGTCATTTGGTTTTAATCGAATTAAATCTGCACACTCTTTTTTCGCTTCTGGCTGCATCTTTTCGATCAAGTATAAATTCAAAAGACTGAGGTGGATATCTGCATTGTCGGAATCGACATCGCGAGCTTGTTCCAATGCATCGATTGCCCCAAGTGTATTTCCGTTAAAATGCAAAAATTCAGCACGCTCGATCAATTGAGCTGACTGAGATTTTGCCCAAATTTGTGGTGCCGTAAGTAAAGGTAATGACAGTGCAAAGAATACAGTCAAAGCAAAATTAAGCGCGCGCGATTTGTGAAAAGCAATCAAATTCAAATGACTCAAGATTGTGGTTCCGAAAATTCATTATATATAGAGCTCGCTAACAATGTTTCCAACGCGCTCAACCATTGTGCGGCTAAGCTTAATTTCACGTTATTCAACTTTGGAGTGAACATTGGGAACCATTGCCCATCAGCCTTGTCCCCCTATTTGTGCGGGGATATCCAAGGAAGTGTTATGTACAGTAAGTTTTTGTCTACCCTTCTTGTCGCTGGAAGTCTCGCCATGCCCGTGGCACAGGCCGATACCCCAACTGCCCCTGAGCGTTCGACGGGGCCAGATGCGAAGGCGGCTGCCGTTATCCAGGAGCAACGCCAGAAAGAACTCGACCGAAAAAATCCCAAGAGTGGCGTCACTGTGAGCCAAGGTACGCCTCAAATGGATACAAAAGGCGCTGAAAGGAAGAATATAGATGGCATTCCTGCTTCTTCGGTGAGTGAAGATGCTGCTCCTGTCGCCGAATTCCCAGTTGTTGCGCCAAAGAAGAAAGGTTTCACCCTTGGAGACCTCAATCCTTTTCGCTGGATTTTCAAGCCTATAACTGATATGGACCAATCCCTGGGCGAATTGCAGGGGCATGTGGGGCGCCTTGAGAAACCAATTACTGACCTGCCGACTCCCATGAGACATCTTCGCGAGGGTCTTGCTCCGATGAACGGGCAACTGGATGGAATGAACGCGAATATTGGCGCGACTCATGGATACTTGACTGAAATCAATGGTGGAATGAAGTCGGTAGATAAGCGACTTGGGCATATGGAAAAACAACTTCAAAAGATGTACAAACCAATTTTGGAATTGAAAGAACCAGTTATTGCTTTGCGCAAGCCTTTGAAAATTGTCGAAGCAAAACTCAAAATACTGGCAGTCGATCTGAAAGACCTAAAAGACACAGTTCAGACGATGACTGTGACCATCTTTTTCACTATTCTATTGGTTGGAATATTCATCATTGTAGGAACTCCGGTTGTTGCGATTCTCGCATGGGGTAACCGAAGATGGCTGATGGATAAACTTGGCAAAGTTGATGTGCATGAAGGCGAAGATCCTCTGGCTGAGCCTGCCGACGCCAAACAAATGGCTGCTGCTGGTAGTTCGCGTTAAGTCCTGTGCCAATGCTGATAAATTCTTAAATCTCATGACCGATTGGGAAAATCACGTCTCATAGCTGATTTAAGCCTTGCGATTCTATCGCTCGCTTTTGCTCTTCTCTCAGCCTTTAAGAGAAACGGCGAATAGCTTTAATACCTTTTGGGGTTGTTTTTGATTACACCATTCTCTACCAGTTGGTTTAGAATGGAATCAATTTGAACCAAAGGCGATCTAGATGAAAGACGAAAATTCCGGCG
>JACMKL010000081.1 GCA_014380105.1 Candidatus Melainabacteria bacterium | reverse complement strand
CAAGCTCATTCAGTAACCGTGCTTCTTTTTCAAATCTTTCAATTGCATGCTGGCGAGCCGCATGGTCAACAAATGTGGGCAAAATTGTCTCTTTCAAAACTACTTTTTCATTGCCCGAACGTGATAGATATGCCGTGCCTTGCCCTCCAACGCCAAGACGAGTCAGAATTTCGTACTGATTTTCTTTCAATTTTTCTCCCGGGCTGAGCGGTTTCACGCTCATTCTCTTTGGAGGACTTGACAAAGATTGCAGCCATAACTCAGTAAAACTGGATTTTTGTCCGACCAACATTGATTCATCAAAATCAGCATCAGCAGTAGCTCCAGGTGCGTACTCTTTTAATTTTTGATTGAGCAATTGCCTATCTTCATTGTCAATTTTACCGAGGTCAAGTTCAAAAGGTTGCCGACGTCCATCGACAGTTAGATTGATTGTTCTCGATGCCTGACGAGCATTAGCATTCATTGTATTTAGAGATGCATGAGTGACTTTTGACCAATCAATTTCATCCAGCGTAAAGGAGAGGTAAGTATTCCAGCGCTTCTGCAAACCCTTTGAGGTGATGGTGAGAAGATTTGGTTGGAACAGAACTCGAAAAAACATGTACGTAAGAAAAAGCGATGCCATGATTGATAGCATCGCCACGACTGGATGAAAGGAGAGTTCGAAAAACGCTGTGCCTGCACTCGAGATCGCACTACCGAGCAATTTCCCTCCGCCGGAAGTAAGGTCTCGAACAGCATCAGACACAAATGATCTATTGATGTGTAACTTGCCTCCGATCAGGCAAATGTACATGGAGTACATGATCATGACGCTGTTTCCAGCAAACAATGCAGCGACCAAAAGCGGACCTGACCTTGTCCAGCCGCCAGCTGTGTGCATAAATGTGGTGATCATCTCTTTCAGTGGTTTGTGAGATGCATATGGAATTTCAACAATCTCGCTCAGCGCAGAAAGATTTTTCTTTGAGACTGCTTGAAGGTTCGTTAAAGAATTTACGACCGGATCTATTTTGCAGTTTCGGTAGTTCGTCTCAACGTGACGCACAATATAATTGAGATCTTCTGCCGAGATACGACTCAATTTTAGTTTGAGTTGTTTGCCATCACTGAAGCGCATTAGCAAATGAGAGGGAAGAATTCTTTTTTTCCCGTATTTGAGTCCAATCGCCTCAAGCTTATCGAGGTCAAACGATTTGAAGCCGAACATAATGTTCTTATCGGTGATGCTTAGTTTTCTTTTGAGAACGTCTTCTATGAAATAGACTATTGACCAGATGCCCAGAGCAACAAAGCCTACCTGCGAGGCATAAGTGCCAAAGAAGGAAAGGGACAATCCAACTATACAAATAAGCGGATAGGCCCAGAGTGGCGCTATCAAGAACACTTTCTGCCAGAGGGCAAAAGTGGACAGTATGTCGTTGTATTTGATTATGCGGGTGCCAGCCATAACTCGACTTTACCAAATTAGCAAAATCTACGGTATGGGCAAAACCCGAGGTTCGGGTTCGGATACGCCGATTAAAGTCCCAGGAAGTCTGGCCCGCTGCCTTGTGAGGTAGGTTTGACGCGAAGATTTACTTCCGGACAAACTATTTCACATGTACGGCAATGTACGCAGTTTTCCAATGACATACCGTGGCGTTTTACTTCGGAGATGATGTCGATGCGGTGCACTTCGGCTGTACAGTCAGCGACGCAAGGAGTGACCTTGCCGAGCTTGTCGTAAGTTGAAATACAGGCGACACAAGTCTCAGCATTGAATTCATCGATGTGCTGGTTGCCTTCATGATATTTCGTTCCGGCAAAGAACACAGCGTCCGGTCTCGAATAGATCGTCGCTTTTTCATACTGCGGCTCTTCGAATTTCGGTGGGACGAAAGCAGGGATGATGTGTTTGAAGTCTGCTTGATATTTGATCGGTCCGATATCAAATTTGCCTTCAATTAATCCGAGAGAACGAACTCCATCTTTGGAAGCCTTGAATGGATTTTTGAAGCCGATTTTTAGCATGCCAATCCACGGAGTAGATTTGTCGATGCTCTTAACCATCTCCGGTAGATATTGACTGAGCAGACGAGGGTTCTCGATGAATGCCCAGCGGAAATAACGGTTTTGGAACGATTCTTTGACGACAAAGCTGTTTTCCAGGCGCTCTTGGTAGGGAGCCAGGGCAGCTTCTGATGTGTCGCCATTGACGAGGGCTGTATGGAGTACGTCGGCTGCGACGTATCCGCATTCCATCGCGCGGTCGATACCAGCGAGATTCTTCACGTCGAGGACGCCCAATGCGTCTCCGAGGAACAGTCCACCATGCACGTAGAATTTCTTCGGCAGACTGTAATAGCCGCCTTCAGGCAACAATGCGGCACCGTATTTGAGTAACTTTCCGCCTTTGATCATCTCTTGAATCCAGGGGTGCTTTTTATACTCCTGAAGTTTGAGCTGCGGATTCATATTGGGATCCGGGCTGTCCAAGCTGATCACCATACCGATAGTCAACTTCTTGTCTTTCATACCGTAGACGAAGCCACCACCAAAGGTGCCATCAAGAAGAGGCCAACCCAGAGTGTGCCAAACTTTGCCAGCATAATCTTCTTCGACTTGCCATGTTTCTTTTACGCCTACAGACCAGATCTGTGGGCAATCTCTCAATTTGAAATGGTCGATTACGTCTCTGGAAATAAATCCTTTGTCACCGAAACAGGTGAAGCGTGCGTATACATAGTCATCGTCAGATTTAGGATCTTCTGATACTGCAACACCAGCCACTCTGCCATCTTCGAAGACAACTTTGTGAGCAGAAAAGCCTGTGTAAGGATCAACGCTTACGTTGGTCACTTCTTTTGCTTTTTCCATAACTTGATTGGCTAACCAACCGGTCACGTAGCTCAAACTGAGCACTAAATATCCACGTTTGTCGAATGACTTTGGATACAGTTTTGGTGGCATATCCCATTTTTTCTGGAGACCGAGCACTGACATGTTTGACTCAGTGCATTCGGCTTCAATTGGGAAACCCTTTTCTTTGTAATCAGGAAAGACTTTCTTCAAAACGTGAGGATTTGAGACGGCACCACTCATGATGTGTGAGCCGAAATCTTTTCCTTTTTCGAGGATAGCGATGCTGAATTCCTTGCCGCTTTCTTTGGCAAGTTCAAGAAATCTATATGCGAGTGTTAGATTGGAGGGACTTCCGCCAACCAGCAGAAGATCGTATTCAATGCGCGCTGACAACTGCCTCTACCCCCTGACCTGCCTGTACTGCCTTAAACTGTTTAATCATTTCAGGTAGAACCTGATAGACATCACCCACGATACCGTGGTTAGCAAATTTGAAAATTGGAGCATCAGCATCTTTGTTGATGGCGATGATCAAATTCGACTTGGACATTCCGACTCTGTGTTGGATCGCTCCGGAAATTCCGCAGGCAATATAGAGCTTTGGTCTAACTGTTTTACCTGTTTGTCCAATTTGGTGTTGATAAGGTATCCAACCAAGGTCGACAACCTTTCTTGATGCGCCAACTGCTGAGTTCGGGAAGCATTTTGCTAATTCGTAAAGGAGGTTGAATCCTTCTTTTGTTCCCATACCATAGCCACCACTAATGATGACATCCGCTTCAGTTAGTTTTATACCTTTAGAGATTTCTCTGACGGTATCTGCCACGATCAGGCGGAAATCATCAGGCTGTAAGTTGACGTTGAGGCGGATGATTTCGCCCACTTTGTTTGGGTCAGGCTTCAATGGAATCATCACCCCAGGACGAGTGGTTGCCATCTGTGGATTTTTCCAAGGACCAAGTATACGTGCTTTCAAACTTTCGCCGAAGCTCGGACGAATCGCATATAGGCAGTTTGCATAGAGACCAATTTTTGTAGGATCAACTTTGCTTTTGTGCTCGTATGGTCCAATGTCCAGTTCGGTGCAGTCAGCCGTGAGACCGGTATCAAAATGAGCTGCAATACGCGGTGCTAAATCTCGTCCTGTCGTCGTCGAGCCCAGTAGGCATGTATGTGGCTGTTCCGGTAATGACTCAAGAAAATCGCAAACGACTCTTCTATAGGTGAGAGTTCTATAGTTCGCTAATTCAGGGTGTTCTGCAACATACACTCTGTCTGCGCCGGATTCGACCAGTTTCTCGGGAATGTCTCCGAGCTCGTGCCCGATAATCAGCGTAATCAGAGGTTGTTCCATTTTGTCGGCTAGCAGTCTTCCTGCTCCCAGAAGCTCGAAAGTAACTGGCTGAATTTCGCCGAGAATGTGCTCAGCGATCACTAGGACCGCACCTTTGGGGCTGTATTGCGAAATATCTACTTCAGTCATTGCTTTTCTCTTGGTTAACTTGTCCGGAATTTCTCTTGACCAACTAAATAGAATGAGACTCACATGCAGTCTTAAGACGCCGTCATATACTCTTTTACATTTGAAGTTTTGACGAGTTCGT
>JACMKL010000648.1 GCA_014380105.1 Candidatus Melainabacteria bacterium | reverse complement strand
TCAAGGAGGCTACGAAGGTTGCCGCGAGTAGAAAGCGGATACAACTTAGATTGGTTTTACTCATCCTATTACTTTATCGCGATTACATTATTGTGATCACATTTAGTCAGCAAAATGCCAATGGCGAACCCTCTCAAGCCCAGTCACAGCATTTTGCGTAATTCTTCAAGTGACTATATAGATAAAGCTTCTCTCTGATTCAACTATGGGGACCTTGAAAGCCTCATACTGACTGGCGCAAATCCTGTATGTAGTCACAGGTGCCCAGTATCCGGTCCCCCGGGAGGGGATGCTTCACTATTTGCATCAAAGTGATAACCGTTTTCATTTCCATGGTATCTTGTTGTCATGTCTGAACAGTCGAACCTTTCGCCAGCTAGCATTTATCTGGATAATGCCGCGACCACTATGGTCGATAGGCGTGTTCTGGACGCGATGTATGGCGTCATGTCATCTGGTCGCGTCGGAAATGCTGGAGCCCGTCACCACCAGGCAGGAGCTGCCGCTCACAATTTGACGCAAGTTGCACGTGCGCAGGTTGCTGAGGCAATCGGTGCTCGAGCCAGCGAAATCATTTTTACGTCAGGCGCTACCGAAGCCAATAATCTCGCCATCAAGGGCATCGCGGCTCATCTAAAAGCTAGCGGCAAAACTCATATCATAACTTCCGCTGTCGAGCATAAAAGTGTGCTGGAAACACTTCGTGCGTTGCGTGCAGAAGGTTTTGATATCACAGAGTGTGCGGTAAAACCGTGCGGAATGATCGAAGCGAAGATGATCAAGCACCATATGCGCGACGAGACCGGGTTGGTCTGTGTGCAGGCAGTTAATAATGAAACCGGCACCATACAACCGATTGATGAAATAGCCGCGATGCTAGAAGGCACTGGCGTGCTGTTTCATTGCGATGGTGCGCAAGCGCTCGGGAAAATCAAATTTTCCACAAAATCGAAATTTGATTTTGCCAGTTTGTCCGCCCACAAAGTATACGGACCGCAGGGCATTGGCGCGTTGTATGTGCGCAGTGAAATGAAATCTTTGGTGAAACCTTTAAACTCGGGCGGTGGACAGGAATTTGGCTTACGGGCTGGCACACTTCCGGTGGCACTGTGTGTGGGTTTTGGTAAAGCTTGCACCTTGCTTGAAAACGACAGGCAGCACCTTCAGTCATTACGCTGGGAGTTTTTAAATCGAATTAGTTGGCTAAACCCGGAAGTATTTGGTCATTCTGACCCTGAGTGGAACGTGCCCGGCATACTGAATTTGCGCTTCCCCGGTGTAGAAACCGAGACGCTTGTAATGTCACTTCCATCCCTTGCTTTCGGTCTTGGTGCAGCGTGTTCCGACCAGGCATCACATGTTATTCGTGCCATCACTGGTAGTGACCAGGCGGCAAGAGAATCATTCCGACTTTCGTTTGGACGTTTCACAACACACGAGGAAATCAGGCGTGCCGCCGATCTCCTTATTGACGCACTAGAAAATATCAAGGACCTGCAAGGAGTCGCATAGTATGAAAATCGCATTCGTGGGTAAGGGTGGATCCGGCAAAAGCACTCTCTCGTCACTCTTTATACGTTTCTTGCAAGAGAAGGGTGATAAGAATATTTTGGCTATTGATGCCGATTTGAATATGAATTTGGCTGGACTGCTTGGCGTTGTAGTTTCTGAAGATACCGTTCTGGCACAACCACAGGTTGCCGAAAATATTCGCAAGCACTTGATGGGTAGTAATCCTCGCATTCAAGATCACGCCAAGTTCTTGCCTACAACTCCTCCAGGCAGGGGCAGCAATCTTGTCTTGAGGGCTAACGACTTCACTCTTGGACAATATGCCGCAAAGGTCTCCAAAGACCCAGTCGTAAATTTGCTCACAGTCGGCTCCTATGACCGCGATAGCATCGGGCAAACTTGCTATCACTCACATCTTTTCGTGGCCGAGAATATTCTTGCTCACACTGTCACAGGCGATGATTTCACTGTCGTTTGCGATATGGTTGCAGGTACTGACGCATTTGCTTATTCAATGCATTTGCAATTTGATGCAATTGTTTTGATTGCGGAGCCCACTCCGGAGTCTACCGAAGTTTGCAAGTTGTACCTGGATCTCGCGGACGAATCCGGTGTGGCACCTTTAGTTCATATCGTTGGAAATAAAGTCGAAGACGATGAAGATGTGGCTTTCATCAGGGAGCGAGTTGGGAAGCAGCCTGTAGCGTTAGTACCGGCCATGCCGAAATTGAAGAAGGCTCGCCAGAGAGGTGAAATAGTCGAGTCATCGCTTCTCGATGACCAACTGCGACATGTATTCAGTACCGTAGAACAACAGGCCGTAAATCCCGCCATCACTCCAGCCGAAAGATTGCAGATGCTCTACAAATTGCATCATAAGCTCAACGCCAAGAAGTGGGTGCAGCAAGGCTATGGTGATGTCGCAGACCAAATAGATCCGAATTTTGTAATGGCAGCTGAGAAAGTCGGATTGCCAGCATGAGTGATTTGTGCCTGGCTGATCAACTTTTAAATACTGAAAATGATCGATCGCGTCCAAAAGTACGTGCTGCGATTCATCCGTCAATCAGTCGTTTTTTAGCCCAGAAAGAGCTTGTCTTCTCGCTCATCGATGGGCTGGGCTCGCCACTGAATATTGTTTTTCCTCAGCATATCGAAGAAACCATTGATCGCTTCGACAACGTTTATAGAGAGCGACAATTACAAGGGACAATTTTCTACACATCAAAACCAAATAAATCACACGCCCTGAAAAAGCACGCTTCAACAACCAAGGTTGGGCTAGATGTTTCATCTGAAGGTGAGCTGAAGAGCGCTCTATCTGCTGGTTTTCACCCGGAGCGTATTGAAGCGACCGGTCCGAAAAATGTCGATTATCTGTCGCTGTGTGTACAGCAGAATGTGCTCATCAATGTAGACAATTTCACAGAGCTAAAGCAAATTGCAGCAATGCGAAATTATAATCCGCGCGCTAAAAAGGCCCGCGTGTTAATCCGCCTGGATGGCTTTGACCCAGGGCGTTTGAAGTTTACTCCTCAAGACAGCGCGTTTGCTATTCGAGTTGAAGAAGCGCCGACTGTGATCGAGTTTTTGATTGAGAATAAGGACTGCATCGATTTCCATGGTTTCTCATTTCACTTCAATGCGGGCGACTATATTCGTCGTCCGACCGCAATCGAAACCTGTCTGCAGCTCACTTTCAAGTGCATGGAAATGGGTCTCACACCGCGCGCGCTAGACATCGGTGGCGGTTATAGGATTAAGTATGCTGCTGATCAAGATGAGTGGAATACTTATATCGAAGAGCTTAAATCATCCGTTCTCGGCAATCGTGACAGTCTGACCTGGAATGACTCAGGACTGGGCTTCAGACGTGAAGATGGACTTTTAAAGGGTGCGCCGAATTTCATGGAGCACTATCACAAAAATGATGGTCATGAGGATTTCGCTTCAGTAGTAGACGCACCATTGACTGCCTTCGATGGCTACTCGGCAGCAAGAATTATTTCAGAAAATATGTTGGAGCTGCATATTGAGCCTGGCCGTGCCTTGCTTGACCAATGCGGCATTACGCTTGCTCATGTCAATTTGGAGAAAACATCCATACTGGGACAACAGCTTGTTGTGCTCGATATGAACCGCACAAATTTAAACTCGACCCAGTTGAAGTTGATGACAGACCCAGTTGTGCTATATCGAAACCCCGAGCGGAAGCCAGCCGACAGTGGCGTCATGTATGTCGGCAATTTGTGTCTTACGCACGACATGATTCAGTATCATAAAACTTTCCCAGAGTTTGTTCCTCAAACCGGAGATTTAGTCTGTTTTATCAATACTGCTGCATACCAGATGGACTTTGCAGAGACGCATGTTCTAGAGCAGCGAATCGCTAAAAAAGTAGCGGTGGTCGAGTCCGAGAACGACAGTTTTCGTTGGTTTTCGGATGAATTGTATAATCCCTTTGCCATTGAAGGAAGAATCAAACCGTGATTTTCGATAG
>JACMKL010000647.1 GCA_014380105.1 Candidatus Melainabacteria bacterium | reverse complement strand
TTCGCAAACAAGAACTGCTGCTAAATAGACAACAACGATAAGTCGATCTGATCAAACCGTCTCAGCTTCCTAACCACATTCGCGCAAGCGCCCTTCTAGCACTTTGCATAGCATTTCATAGTTTTGCCATGTGTCTTGCACACTATACTGAGCGCCTTGACGGGCGTTGAAGATATTTTCGTAGTCGGTAAAATAATTGCCTCCGGAAAAATAATAATGCATGAAGCGTGAGCCTTCCCGCGAAAGCATTTCCTGATTCAATTTTCCGTCCACTGCTTGATATAGATCGGCGGCACCGATGCGACGATTGAGAAAGTCGTCAATTTCTTCTCCATATAACTCATACATCTCATCGCTGACAAATTCGCGCTCGACAAGCCAACCTAGAAGCATGCCACCCGGAACATACATTTGCCCGTCGGGAAGCCCTTGCTGCCTGACGCTGTCATAGTGCCAATCGGCACGATCAAAACTAGAAACGGCTCGATCTACGGGAGCCTTTCTGCGCTTTTTAAAATTCTCAATAGCTAGCTCATCTTCGTCCGAATTGCCTCGACCGAACATTCTTTGAATACTGCGCATTATAGACATGATCGCGCTCCGCGCTCATCAGATGGTTGAGTGAGCTACCCTGTTGTCGAATTTCCGGGGGCCGCCTCGCGTAGCTTGTATTTGCCGAATCATGTGATCCTGCTTGCTTCTGAATCCATTCACGCTGCCACGCCAGCAGAATATGATGAAATAAAGGTCTTCTTTGTCCGCACGCATCATGCCAGCCAGCGCACTCACGCCACCATCCGTAGTGGTAAGTGTACCGGTTTTTGCAATCACACTTCCTCTTTCCTGAGCTCCGGTGAAACGCCTGTCCATAGTACCGGATTCGATACCAGCCAGAGGAAGAATGTCACCTAAATCAAGTCCGGTATTTTGCAGTTCTTTTCTAAGCGCTTTGAGCAAAACCATCATCTGTTTGGCGGTGACGCGATTGATGCCCAGTCCACTTGCTGACGAGAGCGAGACAGCATTTGGAATCATTCCGTGTTCGGATGAAGCAATTTCTTCAAGACGTTTTACGCCACCGACGGCGCGACCCAATTGTTCGGATAAAGGATTTATTGAGTGGCTGAGCATATGCTTGAGCATGTGCTTTAACGGCTCGGACTCATGGGTGTAGACTTTCTGAGCTTGTGGAGAAACGGCACCAAGAACAACCGGACCGCCAACAGTGACACGATTGCTACCGCGCTTCAATGCGCTCGCCAGAGAGCGTGCCGACTGTAGTGGGTTGCCGCTCCAATGCATGGAAAATTGCGGAGATACGACCAACTTACCTGTGATTTTCTTTACGCCAAACGCACGGAGACCTTTGGAAATTTCCGCAGCATCACTACTGCGGAAATCAGGATCGATGCCATCGACATAAGCGTCGCCGGTCAGGATGCCTGTTTCTTCATCCAGTTCGCCCTCGAGAAAAACATTCGTGGCAAATCGATGAGTGGGAGAAAAGGTTTTTAGCGCAGCATAGGCAGTGATTAGTTTGACTACTGAGGCGGGATTGAAAGCAACGTCTGACATTTGCTCAGAAATTACTGACCCACTTTCGCTTTCAACAAGCACTGCCATTTCGGAGCGAGAAATAGCGCGAGCATATGTGCGTCTGTTTTTTGAACGGTGGCGCTTCCCGGAACGAACTGCAGAATGGTGTCTTCCCGAATGCATTCTGAAGCTGTGAGAACGCATTCTCGAGGCAGCCAATGTCACCGACGACACACGTGCTTCTGCAGCCATAGGCAAAAGCAAAGAAAGCGCCAGGAGGGCGCTAAACACACGACTCGATTTTTTAGTAACGGATCCCATAGGCTCCCCCGTAGAGCATCAAGATATACATACCAATAAGAATTTCTTTTCAAACTCTGTGAGCATCAGGAGTTCGGGATAGAGAGTAGAGCGGGATGAAAAGGCCAGATTTGAGGTGTACAAAACTCGGTTATACTAAATGCATTAGTATTAGCAAAATTAAAAAACACAGGAATGAAGTCGCCGATTGGAATCGGTTTCTTCATCCCTGTGCAGAAAGTTATTCAGTCAGTCGAAACCGGCTGAACAACTTCATCCCTGTGGGTTGTTGTGGTTACTTCTGACCGGTCTTGAGGATGCGGTCAGCGTAGTTGAAGGTTTCGTTGGCCAGGCGTCGCGTCTTGCGAGCCAGGACGACGTTGCCTTCGTCGTGCAGCCAGTCGGCGGCCGACAGGTCGTCACGCCCCTGCGTCTTGAGGTCTTGCGCGTAGCCCCAGTGTTCGCCCGGCGTGATCCGATTCCAATCGAAATCGTGATCGCTCGTGCCCAGGTCGAACGAGTCCCAGAACCAGCCGTTGTCGTCGACGAAGTCGAGCATCTGGAGCAGGTACTGGACGGTCACGCGGACGTAGAGGAAGTCGACGACTTCCGCACCGCCCGACCAGGAACGCTTGCGGAGCGTGTCGGCGATGGAGTGGCGGATTTGCTTGTCCGTCACTTCCTGCGCGCCGAAGAGAAACGTGTCGCGGTCACCATCGTAAGAGATCAGCTTGGAAGCCATGAGAAAACTCCTTGTTGCCGGGGTTGCCGGCGGTTTGGGTTATAACCATTACCTACGTGCTGCACTAAGTCGATAAAGCCCGACTTACAAGGCTGCACAGCAAAACTAATTGCCACCATCACCGGTGCGGTGATTCGGTGACAATGCCATTTCCGCAGGACCAACCATCCCGAGAGACATGCAGAATTGCAGCCCCTCTTCGACAGTCATGCCAGCGTCAACAGCGTCCGCTTCCGGAACCAGCACAAGAATGCAGGAGACCGGATTGGGAGGAGTCGGCACCGCTACCCGAAGGTAGGCAATGCCATCAGACGTGTCCACCGTTCGCCCAGTCACGAAGCCGAGCGATTTGATTCGTCCTTGACCCATAAACGGGATGACCACGACCTTTTGGAAAGGCAGTTCTTTGGGTCCCGTAAACAGGTCGCCGATTTTCCGAGCGCCTTTGTAGATGCCACCAGCTCCGGGCAGCCTGACGATAAGAGCGTCAAGTTTACGGAAGAGTGCCGCTCCAAAAGCGAACGAAGTCAACCCGCCCAAAAGAATGAGCGCCAGGAGAAGAACGATGAACGTCAATCCCGGGATGTGACCGTTTGCGAATGGTCCGACCAGGACTGACTGAGGGACGACCAGACGCACGAAGGCATCGACCGCCGGACCCAGCCAGGCATCAGTCATTCCGAACGCTAAGGTGACGACCCAAAGGGTCAAAGCACCAGGCAGAACAACGAAAAGCCCTCTGACGAGGAGCTTCCGCATTGACCCGCTGCCTGGGGTCTGCTTTTGCTCTTGCATAGACAGTTTTCCAATTTAGCGGGTGACGAGAGAGGAGTCGGTTGTCACACCGACCCCTCCTCGTTTCCGACTAGGACTGCTTAGGACTTCGGCTCAACGACTCCGTCGCCGGAAGCGTCTTCCGAGAACTCGTCGCCGCCGTCACCGTCGCACGCCGGGTTCGTTTCGCCCTTCGCGCCACAGATCAGCATCAGCGCGCTGAGCAGACTGTGGTCACTGAAGCCGCGACCGAAGACCTGGTTGGCCCAGATCTGACGGTTTCCGTACTTGCCGAGCTTGTGCGGCAGGCTCATGAAGAAGTAACCGTCGAGACGGCTCTTCATCGAGTGCGTGCCGGCGGTGCTGGTCGGGTTGAGCAGCTTGAAGCCCGCGTTGATGAGCGGCGCGTAGTCTGGCGAGTTGTTGAGGAAGGTGTTGAAGTCACCCAGGATGATGCCCGAGAAGTCCTTGCCGAGAGCGTTGGCCAGAATCTGGCACTGCTTGTAGCGCACCGGACCCGTCTGGGCCGGACCGCCACGCATGGACTTCAGGTGAACTACCACCACAGTGAAAACCGCACCGGAGGTGAGGTCTTCCAGCTCCAGGCAGTACGCAGGACGCAGGTCCGGCACACCGCTGACGTTGGCGACGGCGTCGATCGACTTGACCGACAGCACCTTGAAGCGCTTGTGCACCAGGAAGCCAACGGCTTGGTTCCTGGTGTTGGCCACCGAAGTGTAGGCCGTGTATTCGGGCACCGCGTTGGCAATCGCCTGCAGACCACCACTGTCGACTTCGACGCAGCCGATGATGTGGAACTTCTTCACGATCTTCTCGTAGGTCTGCTGGAACAGCTTGACCTTGGCGGCATCGAGGAATTCCATGTTGAATTCGCCGATGACCAGGTCGCCTTCCATGCCGACATCGCTGAGACCGGTCAGATACTGCGACACGACCGTGTCGACGTCAGACGGCTTTGGGAGCGCACGACCTCCGCCGCCCTTCGGCTTCTTGCCGCCGCCCTGAGCGCCTTGCTTGCCCCCCTGGTTGCCCTGGTTGCCGCCCTGGTTGCCGCGGTTGCGACGACCCTTGCGACCGCGACCACGAGCGTAGAGCACCGGGTCGAAGGTCTTGCCGAGCACGATGCGACGCGTGACGCCGAGGCTCTCCATCAGGTCCTGCGAAGAGACCTTGCCGGTGAAACCGAGGGCGTTGAGCGCATCGAGGTCCAGGTTGTCGAAGTCGACTTCATCCGGATCCGGATGCTCGACCTTGCTGGCCAGGACGTTTTCGGTGTGAGCGCGGCTTTCGTCGCCGATCTTCTTGAGCCAGGCAGGCGCTTCGGTGCGTTCGCCGGTCTCGAGTTCGGTAAGCTGCTGAACGCGCTTCATGTACTCATCGGTCGGAATTTCCGTGCCGTTGAGCAGAGCGCGAGAGTTGGGATTCTTGTTGTTAGCCATAGTAATAACTCCTTCTGACCTTGTTGGGTCGGATAAAGTCGCCACACGACGCGCACTCACAATGAGTACGTGCAATGGGTCGACGAGATGTGGATGAACAACTGGAGCCGTGATGAGGGCTTCAGCGCTTGAGTCAATCCGAGGGAAATCTCACGAAACTGACTGATGTAGCTCTTCTCGGAGTTCAGTTAGAATCCGGCAGAAGGCTAAAGCAGGGAGTTGAGTGAAACGTGATTCGGGAAACCCGGTGTCGTGCACGATCGCCCGCGGCCTGGTGGCAACGAACTGTGCACATTTTTCTGGATGAGCGAGAAGCTTTGCCTTTATTGCCTCCTTCACGACTTCGTGATGCTGAGCCGAGCCAAGCTCGAAACAGCGTCCGTCAAACTGAGTGATAACGAGGTTTCGTTTGCGAAGTTTTCGCCCGCGATGTTTAGCCTCAAGACCACTCAATTCAGACAGTTTCATCCTCTCCTCGATATCGAGCGTTCTGAGCGCGATATAGAGTGCTTCGACAGACGCCCAACTGATGCCACCCAATGTGAATTGAGCTTTAGTCAGATTAGACATCCATTCGCCTATCTCCTCATCTGAGGAGCCGGCATTAAGTGGTTTTTCGACCATGGTGCATACTCCTTTCGTTGAGAAAAAATCAAAACTTTCTAACAACAAAACCCATAACCACGAACCAGCACTGCTCACCGTAGGGGTGTGTTTTTGATGCAGTTAGCTGTGTGGAGTTATTAGTTTTTGCTGGCTAGAGAGTAATGAGATAAGGGTTGAGAAGATTCCTTGAACCTAGCGATTCAAAGAAGCTGTGATCAACAAGAGATGCATATTTTGGCCATTAATTATGCGGTCTGAGACGGCCTTAACGATTGGCGCTACACACACCACATATCTCTCGAATATCGTCAAACCCTGACCAGAAGGGACTTCGAAAGATTCACGCCAGGTTAGCGATGCCTAACAAGCATGCCATCTTTCACAGGTATCGCGCGATATTTGGCAACCCCAATTTCGTCCAAAAATGCACGCCGGTTTTGGCGAAACTCAAAACGGACAATATGAGAATTCGGAAATGCTCGCGCATTTGTAACGCGCAAATTAAACGCTGCTGACAACAGGGCTGAGATGTTGATTTTAGCTTGCAAAGCACCACATTAAGCCCATCCAATGTGCCTTGGGCATGATTTCAATGAGCTGGCAAGGGAAAATTGCTTAAGGCTTGACGGTTGTGATAACAAATGGATGACAGCGATTGGTTACTACCAATCACTTGTACGTCCTGCATACGCTCCCCTTCAAAAAGCGGCCTTTTTTTCAAAGCAGGATTGTTAGTAATTGGACCAAACGCCGTTGGCGCAGAAACTAAATAGCCCTTTCAGGAAAGATGGTTTAAGCCTTTTCCGTTTTGATATTTTTATCGATAAATCCGACTTCAAATTCGATTGATTTGACACTGTAAGGTTTCTGCTTTTCGTGACTCGTACGTACAGTTGAAACAAGACCAACTAGCCTTCTCTTTAGCCCCATTTAGAGGTCATCCGCAACAGATTACACGGGTAGCGTAGCGCCTTAACAAGCTCGCGAGCCGGAAGAGTCTTGAAGGTGATTTTTACGTCTAAGGGCTTATCAGAACTGAGCTATAGGTCAAATCACGCGCGCACACGCGTAGATTTCGAAAGCTATACACACAACTTCTCCGAGTGAGCCTGGTTCTCAGCTCAATTTACTCTGCTTTGACTAGTATCAAGTCTTGTTGCATACGCGTATGTCCAAGTGTAGGTTGAATCTACATCTCTTCTCACTTTCAAAAAGTCTATAAACCTCCTTCAACCCACGCCTCTTCTCAGCTCGGCTCTCAACTACTCGCTTAACAGCGCAGTGTTTGAAAACCGGGTTTTGTTTTGCGTGCTTGGAGTTTGTGTTTCGGACGGAGATCAATGTCGTGCTGTTTTAGCAACCCCGCTATTTGCAGCTCTCTACGCATACTTCACCCGCAAACAAATGGAGGACCCTATGGCAAATGCAAAATCGTTCCACTTGCTCTTCATGTCCAAAACCGTGATGGCAAACATGCCGCCTGCGGCCGCATCGAACTTCCTCGAACGCCTCGCATCGTTCGGCATCACCGGCATCGAAATTGGTAGCGATACCGATTCCGTCTCTGCCGTCGAGGAGGCTCATCGTCACAACAAGCACATTGTTGGTTTCATCGGACAATCAGATTCGGACATCCCCGGCTTGAAGGCTTGCACCGAATACGGTGGCATGGCCATCACGCTTGACGGGGGGTCTGCTTCTGGTTGGTGCGCTCGCGAAGAAGGACGTTCCATCCCCTTCGGTCGTTGCACCAACATCCGACAGCCTTCCGATTCTCTCCACGCTCTTCAGTCCGCTATCGGCGGTTTCTGACGAGTAGGGCCGCAGTACTTCCAAGCGATTTCTTCGAGCCACTGGTTCCGAGAGGTCGCAGGCGCGAGGCTCCCGTACAGGGCTTCTCTCCTGCGGCACGCTGAAGTGCGCAGTTCCCAATGTCTTTAGCTAAACACTGTAACCCAAAGGAAACTACGTATGAAACATCAGATCAAGACTCAGGTCCGCGTGGCCTCGTTCGACAATGACCACACCATGGTCGGATTCTTCCACGGTGCTGTTCCGGCCTGGCGCCAGGAACTCCCGAAGATCGCTCGCCGCCTCGGCATCACCCTCGAAGAAGCTGGCGCCAAAATCGGCACCATCTTCGCCAAGTACGCCACTCACGACTACCCCTGGGCTGTCGCGCTGGCGTTTCACCCCTACTGGAAGGGTTCGGTCAAGGACTTCGTGCGCCTGATCGAGCGTCCTTTCTGGAAGGCTCAGGACGAGTTCCGCGAGAAGTACGTCAAGCCCTTCCCGGGTGTTGAACGCACTCTCACGGAGCTGCACAACCTCGGCGTCAAGCCCATCGTGGTCAGCGACGCGCCGATGTTCATGTGCCTTGCTCGCCTGGCCTCCTCGGGTCTGGCAAAGTATTTCGAAGGCGTCTACGCCCTCGAATGCAAGGCTCCCGAGACCAACGTGGTGCCGTCGGAAGAGTGGCTGAAGTTCGGGCATGCCCGCATTAAGCAGCTCAATCGCAAGTACGCGGCTCACGGCATCAAAATCGTTCGCGAGCTTCCGCTCGAGTTCGAGAAGCCGGATCCGCGCGGCATCCAGATGGCGATGGAAGACTTCAAGGTTCACCCGGGTCAGATCATCCACGTCGGCGACTCGCTGCCGAAGGATGGTGTGCTCGGTCTGACCGCCGGTCTGCGGGGTTTCTTTTACACCCCGTACTACGCCATCGGCCATCTGCCTCCCGAGTATCTCGAGTTCATCACTGAGGTGCTCAAGCCCGAGACCGACGCGTTCGCCGGTCACGGTGCCACGCCTGCTACGGCCAAGCCGCTCGTTGCGGTGCCGCCGATGCTGGCTCAGGGTGCGTTCGGCGACGTGCTCAATCATCTGGCGTTCCACAACCCGGCTGATTACCTGGAACTGCGTCAAAGCCAGTTGTTCCGGGCGTGAGGTGCAACATCGTGTGCGCAACTGATTCGCCTCAATCGCGAACGTCAAGACGAACTAGTGCTGGGGGCACCGGATAGCAGCTCACAAGGCGGCTCTCAACCCCCGGCACCTGTTCTGGGCGTATCAGAAGCAAACGCGACAAGCGCATGACGGCTGTAAAGCCAAAAACTGTAAATCTCAATTCAACCCAAACGAAAGGAGCCAAGCACATGGCAAAGCAGCGTACGCACGAAATCCGTGCCAAGAAGAAGACTTCCGCAACGCACTGCGGCACCATCACTGCCGAAGAAATTCGCAAGATGGACAACGCATCGCGTCGTAAGCAGCGCATCCAAACCGGTCACAATCCGGCTTCGGGCACTGGTATCCACGGTGGTGGCAAGAAAGAGCGGAACCGCAAGGACCGCCGCGACAGCCGCCACCAAACCCGCGACTTGGACTAAAACCACCAATCGCCATAAGCCGAAGGAGGACGTTAGATGTTTAGGAGGCTGACCTCACGCCTTCGAAACCTGACCTCAAGGCTGCGGCATGGACGCAAATGGTCCAAACGCACTCTGGTAGTCGGTCCGAAGGAACCTGTAGATGGTGACTCGGTGAGTTGCACCAAAGCGCTTATCACGTACTTGCGTAAGCAGGGACTGGAAGCGTTCACGCTGCCCACCGTCACCATGTACAACCAGCTCGCATGGATCCTCACAAAAGAGGACTTCCACGTCGACACGCTGGCATTTACCGAAGGCGAGTTGGTTCACACTGACTTGCAGACGGTCTACGACAATCTCATCGCCGTCTGGCGTCCTGACGAAGTAATCGTTGTGGATGGTCAGAAGGAGCGCATCGGTTTTGATACGAGAGGGGTCAAGGTTTACACCATCGACCACCACGTCAGACCGGACATCAAGCAAGACGACGAGCATGGATTCATTCAACCTGCTCCCGCTGCTGGATGTTTGCTTATCGAGCGGTTCGGAATCGTCGAGCCTATTCTCGCTGTCAGCATTCTCACCGACACGTTCTGGCTCAGACATCACGAACCGTCACGCGCAGCCCGGGCACTTGCCGAGCTGACTCTTCACGGTCTCACCGATGAACTGTTCGAGGACTTGCAGAGAAAGTTGCGTGCGAGAAAAGACCCCGATATTCTCGAAGCCCTCAAGCTTGCGACAGTGAGAAAGTCGGACAACGAGGAAGCGGTGTTCGTTGTACTGGCTGATCATGACCCGGAAATCCATCGCGGTGTGATGGGTGAACTTGGTTATTTCTTCCGCCACATTGCCACTGTCCGTGGTGATGGTTATGTTTCGCTTGTGACGGTCGACCCCACAGTCGACCTGAGAGAACTTGTCGCTCGCTTTGCCAAATACGGCAGTGCAGGCGGTCACAAGGACTCAGCAGCGATTCGCGTAAACGAACTGAGCGACCAAATTGTGGAAGAGCTATCCGCCGCGTACTTTGCCTTCGTTGGCAATAGCGCAAGCGAAAGGGGGGAGTCGTGAATGACCCACTCTCTGGCATCCACAACCGATGAAGCAAATGACTCTGGATAAGCAGTGTTTTGGCGCATGCCATCACACTCTTACTCCAGGGTCATTTGTTTTGAAACCATTTCTATTACTTCATTTAGTATAAGCACCACCAGGAGAAAAAGTCGCTGAAGATTCAACGACTTTTTGCTTTCCGAATGGCATTCTCTTAGTTGCTGTGATTAAGCTTGAGATGCCTCAACAGTTTGCGCTTTGCCCATCCGGGAGAATGGTAGCCTTCACTTAAACCTGCCTCCAGAACCTTCGCCAACACTTTGTCCTCCTGGGGGGCACGAGAGCGGAGAACGGCTATAGGACTAATGGGATGTGTAACTGCATAACGCAATTGCTGATTGTGTTGAGAACGCTTACGACTCGAATAAGTAACGACCGCTGCGCCAACAAAAGCCAACACTGAGATGAGATTGAGTTTCATGACTTAGATTTTTTAAAAGTTAACGAATGAATTAAGACCAGGAAATTGTTCCACCGCTGCGCGATTTATTGAAAGTTACGCTCCACCCTTTTTTGGCGATGCTTTCGATTTCAAAATGAATCAGACAGTGGAAATTCAGTAAAAACTCGGGGACTCCACAACAATGTTGTAGACGCAATAGCAGGAAAGTCGCTGTGAGTTTTTGAAAGAGTTGTGTATGCCTGAAAATGTTTTGGAAAAGAAAGATAATTCACCGTAGCTACGCACATGCTCTACAGGCAAGTTTTTAGGACACCAGAAAGAAATTCCTGATAAAAACAGCAAGAAATTGTTGGTACAGCAATAACGGAAGTGAGTCACTTAACAAAACGGGTGACAGCTTTTGAAGGTAATTTGGTGACATTTATTTAAAATGTATCCACTAATACACAGATTGAGTAAGCAAGCACAATGCTGATGAGGAGTGCATTTGAATGTGCCCTGCATCTGCCAAAACTTGAAAGTAGGAAAAAACATTCTTGACACCCCTGTGATCTGAGACAGAATCAGTACAGATTCGCTAGGACATAACTTCCAATGTTCACCACCACCACTACTCAAAGTGGAATCGCCACAGCGCGAGCAACTCGTTTGCCACGGCCACGAATGAAAGCGCTGCTCAAAGAGGGCAGTCACGTTGGCGTGCAATTAGTCTCTTATCCTTCCCTGACCGACACAAAATCAGTTGTGATCCGCGTATTGATGGCTGGGCTCTGCCGCACTGATATTTACGCAGCCGAAGGAAAAATCAAAACTTGCGAACCATTGGTGCTAGGTCACGAATTTTCCGGTGTAATTGAAGAGCTTGGTAGTGACGTCGACGGACTGAAAGTTGGTCAGCGCGTCACTGTAAATCCAGTTATGCCATGTCGCAATTGCCAATACTGCAGCTCGGGTCAGAGCGAGTATTGCCAAAAAAGCACTTTCTTGGGCGTTGACCGTTGCGGTTGTTTCGCAGAATTCGTCACGGTTCCGGCAGCAACAATAATTCCTCTACCTGATGGTATCTCGGATTTAGCTGCCGCTTATTCTGAGCCTGTAGCGGCAACCCTGGCTGTTTTGAAGGCGGGCATCGAGAGCTCACAAAAGGGCCTGATTTACGGCAACAACCGTTTCTCCCACCTCGTCAAACAGATTTTGAATGTCAAAAATCATCACAACATCACTGTCTTCGACCCTGCGACCGAAGGTCCAATGCAGGATGACGGCACATACGATTATGTAATTGAAACGATAATGAATCATCAATCGTTGTCCGATATGGTGAAAGCAATAAAACCGGGCGGCAAAATCATTCTAAAAAGTCGGCAGTATGAGCCGATCCCATTCAAAATGACAGACATGCTCAAAAAAGAGCCTGTCATACACATCGTCAATTACGGATCATTTGAAGATGCAATCGATTTGCTCGCCACCGGAAAAATCAACGTAGAAGCGCTTGTCGACGGCATTTACGATCTTGAAGACTATTCAGAAGTTATGGCACAAGCAAAACAACAAGAATCACTCAAACCGTTTTTCGCCCCCGGTGGTTCTCACTAGCCATGTGCGGAATCGTCGCAAAGCTTCATCCGGGCGGTCAGGTCAACAACCAAATGATAGGCGCCGCCATCGCTGCGCTCAATCATAGAGGTCCAGACGGGCATGCCATGTGGTTTTCCGAAGATCAAGAAGTCGGGCTCGGACATGCACGCTTAGCAATCATTGGCTTAAACAACGGCGTGCAGCCAATTGCAAGCGAAGATGGAGAAATCCAAATTATCGTCAATGGCGAATTTTACGACTTCGAGCGCATTCGCGATGAGCTCAAAAGTAGAGGCCACAAATTCTCCACAGAGTCTGATTCTGAAATTGCCCTACATCTATATAGAGAACGCGGCGTCGAATGCCTCGCACAATTGCGTGGCGAATTTGCGCTCGTACTTTGGGACAATAGGGCGAAACGACTTTTCGCGGCGAGAGACCGATTTGGTAT
>JACMKL010000005.1 GCA_014380105.1 Candidatus Melainabacteria bacterium | reverse complement strand
CTTTTCCCGACCACAACTATTGGTTCGTTCCCCCAAACCAAAGAGATAAGAGGCGCGCGCCAGCAGCTCAAGAACGGGAAAATCACATCTGATCAATATCAAGAGATGATGGAAAAAGAGATCGAGTCTAATATAAAAATACAAGAGAAAATTGGACTCGATGTGCTTGTGCACGGTGAGCCAGAGCGCACTGACATGGTTGAATATTTTGCCGAACTCCTTGATGGTATGGCGATTACTCAACATGGTTGGGTGCAAAGCTATGGCTCAAGATGTGTGCGTGCACCGATTATCTACGGCAGTGTTTCACGTCCAAATCCGATCACTGTTCAGTGGGCAAAACATGCCCAAAACCAGACGCAGAAGAGGGTCAAGGGCATGCTTACAGGACCAGTGACCATGCTGCAATGGTCATTTGTCAGAGACGATCAGGAGCGCAAAAAGACTTGCATGGAGATAGCGCTCGCCATCCGAGATGAAGTTCAAGATCTCGAAGCTGCTGGCATCAGCATCATACAAATCGACGAACCAGCAGTAAGAGAGGGTCTTCCACTCAAACGAAGCGAATGGTCAGAGTATTTGGACTGGTCAATTTGTTGCTTTCGAGTCTCTGCATCGGGCGTAGCTGACGAAACCCAGATTCACACTCATATGTGCTACTCCGAATTTGGCGACATGGTCGATGCTATCGCAGCGATGGACGCTGACGTTATCTCAATTGAGGCCAGCCGATCAAGGATGGATTTGCTTGATACCTTGAAAGACGTGAGCTATCCAAATGCCATCGGACCAGGTGTGTACGACATCCACTCGCCCAGAGTGCCGTCAAAAGAAGAGATGATCGAATTGCTTGTAAAAGCAAATAAAGTCATTGCTTCCACAAAGTTGTGGGTAAACCCGGACTGTGGACTGAAAACACGTGGCTGGGAAGAGGTTGTGCCAGCACTCAATGCCATGGTTGACGCCGCCGCTGTGATGAGAGTTGAAGCAGCCGCAAAGGCATCTAAAAGCAGCCGGTAGCACCTTCTAAATTGCACTTCAAGGCTCTCGTCGGTAATGAGAGAGCCTTGAGGTTTTTACTAGCCGTGTTTAAAAGCGAGAAATCTATCACTTGCGGTCCAGAAATCAGGAACCTCGATCTAATGGTAGCTTCTGCCTCTTTATCTGGGCAATTTGTATTCCCACAATCGTGATAAAAATGCCCGCGATTTGAATCGGTGCGAGTTTTTCATTCAAGACGAATGTGGCGAGAATGAGCAAGAGGGGGCGCTGTAGAAGCGTGATCATCGAAACTCTGGTTGAGCCAATTATTGAAAGCGCGCTGAGAAACGCGACGTTTGCGAGGGCTGCGGCCGTGCCCACTGCGGCGCCAACTTTGAATGCATCTGTTGCGAGGGGTGGCGTGAAGAACAGAAGCGGAAGAGAAAGCAGCGCATTGAATAGAAATAAATACGACGAAATTGTGAGCGGTTTGGTTATTGCGGTGGCTGATTCTAATTGGACACGATAAATACTGGATGTTATTACTGATGCAAGTACAGCCAAGATGCCCAATGGATTGCCAGATAAAGAGCGCACTTCAAGCATCATCATGGCGCCAGTCAAACAGAGCGAAAAACCAATCCAAAATTTGCGCGTCAGTTTGTCGCGTCCTAAGCTCGAGTTGATGATTGCCACCAGTGCTGGTGTGGTCGTCACTAAAGTCATTACAAGAACAGCTGGCACCATCGTTAAAGAAAGCACAATCAGGCTGTTGGTGGAGAAGAGCATGAGCGCAATTAGAATGATTCTTGGTAGTTTCTCCACACCAACCCATGAGAATGCTCTCGCTAGTGGTAAAAGAAGAGCGGCAGCGAAGCAATTCTTCAGGACGATAATCTGAAGCGGCGCAACACCGGCTGCATAACCGAGTTTTATGATGATAGGCTCTGCCGAGGCTGCAAAAATTGCAGCTGTGAGCCAGACAGTTACGAATGCATCGCTCTTAAGAGTTGAGGTACTGAGCAATTTCACTCTGACTGAAGTCTCCAAGCCGTAAGCTGTCGAGCGTACGTCCTGAGGCGCGGAAATTTTCACCGACAACGCACGACGCCAAGCCTATCATAGAGCTCAAGATTGGAGTTTCGAGCGACGCCACTTTGGCCAGTTGTTCAAACGGCACGAGACTGCACGCGACATCTTCAAAAAAGAATCTGTGATTCAAAGTCTTTGGCGAAAGGCTGTGGCGGTAATTTGGCACAGTGCGCATCGCGGTATAGAGGCTGGTGGTGTCGCATCCATAATAGCGATTGAGCAATTCTTTCATTGGGATCAGGTCGCATCCGTAGGCGCGCGCGATACTTCTGAACTCCTCTTCCATCTGTTCGAGGATGCAGACAGTGCGCTCTGTGACGCCCTGGTAGTAGAAAAGGAACTCTTCTGCACGATCTACCGAGTGCATATTTGTGAGCGCTATAGGAGCGTGTGCAAGCGCTCCAAAATCGGTTAGCCCACGTTGAATAAGATTGCGAGCAGGTTCGAGACCAGGGAAATAGGCTTGAATTACTGGTGCAATTGCCTCTGTTTGAGACCTGGTGATTGAGGAGAAGAGTGTCCAGCGCTTGATGCCTCTTATCCAAACGCGTGCGTCGGCAACCAGGCGGCAGGCAAACAGTGAATCGGTTTCAACAATTTGCGGCATTCTTGCGCCAGCTTTTGTGAGCTCAATCTGAAACTCGCGGGCGCCTCCAAATTTGCCGGAGAATAGGATAACGCGATGATCTGCAGTTAGATAAGGGGCCAGAGTATTTGCGACATCCTTATATGCTGTTGCGACCGTGGCGACGAAGATGTTTCTACTGTTACGTACAAATTCTTGTGGATGACTGTAAGCACCGGCAAGTTCAAACCTGCCCAGAATGCGGTCTTCAGAATAAATTTCGCGGCGTAGATCTAGTTGGTCAGCTTTTACTTTGCTGCGCGAATACATGCGCACGGAGCAACCGGCTGCGGCAAGGTAGGCGGCAAGCGCGTGCGCGGAATTTCCCGAGCCCACAATTCCAGTTGAAAGGATGCTTGAGTCGGCGTGCGCCTGTAAGTCCGGAATTTCAATTCCAGCAGCAGGCGAGACGCATGTGGTCTTGGAACGCAACTTTTCGGCGATCAATCTTTGAGAATCTGCAAGCGACGTCAATCTTTGCTCTAGCGTCGAAACCGACGACGCGTGGCGCATCGAACGAGCCGCAGCATTTATCAATGCATCAGCCATAACAGGGTCCCTCATTCCACAGGGTTGCCGCAAGCTCATAAAGTATAAGATGAATCCCCTCTCAAACGGCATTAATTCGCCGCTTGGCAACCCGCTTTGTCAAGCTCGCAATCAAGCCTTGGTAAAAGGATGTCGAAGATATTCGATGTTTTTCAAATGTGTCATATCGCTTTTGCAATTAGGTCAAACAGAACTTTGTAGAACTGGTTAGCGTTTTGGTGGATCAAAATGGCAAAAATTTGCAACTAATGTCAATAATATTTGAGATTTGAAATCCTTATTGCAAACATTCTCGTCTGCGTTTTGCATCGTAAAGTCTGTAAATCCCCAAATATCCCAAAAACAAATTTGTTTTTCACAATTTACTCAAATTTCTTTGTGCGTTTACTAGACAACAGCCTGAAAATAGTTGAGAATACTTCTCAACAAATCTGACATCCATTCCGGCAGCAATTGCGCTTGTCGGGGTCGTGGTTGCGCTTCGTTCGGTGGCATCGACGCGCGCATGTTTTTGCGCGCCTGAAGGAGATCAAAATGGGTAAATTATTTTTCGGTACGCAGACTGGTACTGCTGGTGTTACAGCAGAATTGATTCAGCAAAACCTTTCCAGCG
>JACMKL010000646.1 GCA_014380105.1 Candidatus Melainabacteria bacterium | reverse complement strand
GGATACAGTGAACCGATTATTGAAAAAGCTAAAATCAAAGCGGAAGTTGAGATGACCAATATTTTGGTTGGGGTCAAACAGTTTTGACGTCGGAGAAATTTTGCTGCAGAAATTGATACGGTAAAATATGCATAGATAAATCCGAATGTGGCGAGAGTGCCGAGCCAGCCAACAATGTCTACGCTTGCGCAGTTGAGAGCAGCCAGAGTAAGTGCAATCGTCAAACTCAAAGAGATACACGAAACCACTGCAATATGTGGTGTGCGATTAATCAGGTGTGTGTCGGAGAGTGATTTATGAAACAAGCCATCACCACTCATACGATAAAGCAGCCGCGCCGCCGCATTTAAAATTGCACAAGCAGCCGCAAAAAAGCTCATCATAATGCCAGCATCAAGAATATGTCCGAGCGCAGGAACGCCTATAAATTCGGACATAGAAAGTAGTGGTGTTGCGCATTTATCCAATGCAACCGGACTATTTCTGAATGATGACACCATGGCGTATGAGGTCAAGACAAAGAAGGTGCCACTAATGATTACGCTGCGCATAATTGCGCGTGGAACAGATTTCAGGGGTTCTTTCGCTTCGGTTCCGAGCGAAGCGGCGCTTTCGAATCCGACAAAACTAAAAATCGCCATCACCACGCCGGCCATGATGTTTTCCAAATTCATCCGTCCGAATTCGAACTGTTGCCAATCAACCTTGAAGCCTTGTATGCCAAGCACCGAAACGACCAGAAGCATAATCAGGGCAATGGAGAAAAACTCGAGCCAGAGCATCATTTTGGCTGACAATTTGACATCTTTGTAGGTGCAATATCCGATAAAGAAGGCTGAGACGACCATCACGGACTGCAGCGAAAGCTCAATATTTAGTAAGTGCACAGAGAGCGAGGCCGCAAAGGCGGCAAATTGGGTTACGCAGGCGGCACCGCAGAGTATATAAGCAAAGAGCATCGACCAGCCGGTCATCACTCCCCAATTGCGGCCGAACTCTGCGGACACAAAAGAATAGAGCGAGCCCGGGCAGACTGAGCGACTGGTGAATTCGTTGATGCACTTGGCGGCGAAGACGACCCCAAGCGTGCCGAGCAGGTAGGCGAACCATGTGCCGTCTCCAGCGAAGCCGAATACAATCGGAACAAGAATTCCAGGTGTGGCGCTGGGAGCAATGCCGGCTATAGATTGTGCCAAAGTTTCCAATGGAGAAAGGATGCCCACCGACAGGCCGGGCGCTTCGGGCTTTGGCTGATTGCCAAATGATTGCTGTTTTTTCTCAAGGACTGGGCTCATTGCGGCATTTTAGGTCGAAAAAGGTTATCCAGGAATGGTGAAATTACCCCAATACACTTTGATGTAAAGCGACTTAAGATATGAACTTTTTGTGCTGACAAAACGTCTTAACTGACATGACACTCCCAATTACGCAAAAACAAATCATAGATAGATTTGATACTGCCACATTCAAACGTGGTCAGCAGTATGCGTATTTGGGCCGAATAGTGACTGATTTTCTAAAATCGAATAAGAAAAATCTGACTGGTTATGTTCAGGGTTCAAAGCGCAGACCATATGTCGTTGAAGTGCTCTGGAATCGCAACACAGAAATTGGTGCATGCTTGTGTACTTGTCCGGTTTATCGAGATTGCAAGCATGCGGTGGCACTATTATTGGCCGCAGGAGCAAAATTCGGGTTTAGAACAGACGGGGGAGAAACATCTGAAAATGAGCTGAGTTGGTCGACAAAACAATGGCTCGAGAGTGTCACTCGAAGACGACAGGCCGAAGTTGTTGATCCTCAAAACTTTATGATTTACGTGCTACACATTTTAGATGAGATGAACCCGCCACGAGCCATCCCATTGATGTTTCGCACTCGAAAATTGCAGAATGGCAAACTGGGAAAATTGACTGCACTAAATCCGCATTTGATTGATGAAAATACTTCTGGAATTACGTCTGAAGATCTTCATATTGCATCTCTTCTAGAGACGACTTATCCGGTGGAATTCGGAGACATTGCTTTTGAGTGGAATGGCGACAGTTTTTTGGTAGATCGCACGCTCAGAAAAATGATTGAAACAGGTCGATGTTTTTTTGAGACACATGAGCGTCCAGCGCTCAGTTTGGGTGAAACGCGCGCAGGTACGCTGGAGTGGACATTCAATGCTGATGGTACGCAACGTCCAAAACTTCAAACCGAGAGCGCAGAGATTTTCCCACTAATATGTTCTGCACTCTGGTACGTCAATACTAGAACGAATGAGGCAGGACCGCTAACGACGCCACTTCCATACGAAACACTCATTTCATTTCTGGATGGACCAGCAATTCCTCCAAATGAAATTGGTTTAGTCATCAATCGCTTTAAAGAAATAGACATCGATGACTCGATTCCGCTGCCAACTGAGACCGAAGCACCGGAAGTAAGTACGATACAACCAATTAAGAAGCTGATTCTGCAATCGAAAATTGTCGGAAGTTCTCCAACTGATGTGATGCTCGTCAGGCAAGGATGGGCTCTGACAGCGCTTTTGCCGCACGCTCTTTTTTCACTGGACTATGGTGACGTCGCATTCAATCTCACATCAGAGCAACCGTCAGAAATTCGAAAAATTGTAGACAAGAAAATTGTTAGATACGTACGAAATATTTCCTTAGAAAAAGTGGCGAAGCAAGAACTTCGTGATGCCGGTTTGGAAGCTTTGCATAGCTGGTTTCCGAATGGAGAGAAAATTCCATATGTGCCACTCCGGGCGGCGAGCGAACGTCAAGTTGGTCCATATAAGTGGTTTCGCTTCATGCAAAAGGAAATTCCAGAACTTGTAAAAAAGGGCTGGAAAATTGAAGTAGACAATTCATTCACTTTCAAAGTAGTTGAAGCTAAAGAGCACTGGTCGGTGCATGCCACCAATGATGCACAATGGTGGTTTGGTGTAGAAGTCGGCATTGAAGTCGATGGAAAAAAACTCTCTCTCCTCCCAATTCTTGTTTTCACTGCCGACATAACCTCCACTGCGAAGATTCGAGCGCTCCAATTTGGAGCGTCCGACTTCCTCACGAAACCCGGAGACGCTGTCGAAATTCAACT
>JACMKL010000645.1 GCA_014380105.1 Candidatus Melainabacteria bacterium | reverse complement strand
TGTTTTTATGTCTAGAAAATCTAATTCTTCGCCATAGAATTTGAGAATTTGTGTATTTTGGTCTGGCACTATTGCAATCACAAATTTATTTAGATACGGCAGACGCGTGCCTTTGCGGTCCACCATGCCGTACTGGTTGTTGCGCTCAAGTTCGACGCGTTGAGCTGGTAGATAACGCAGCAACTTGAATGGTCCGCTTACGACCATTGTTTTGGGATCGCAATTTACATCCCAGAATGTATTGAATTCATTCATCGGTCGTTTCGTCACCGCTTCCAGCACATGCTTGGGAGCAACAGGAGCGTTCGCGAGCATACCAATGAATGGTGCAAACGGCTTTTGCGTGACGAATTGCACTGTCAGATTATCTATTTTTTTGACTTGCGGATATTGTCCATAAACCGACAGGGTATCTCTTACGCTGGAATTGCCATATCCTCTTTTGATTATGGTGCCAAAGGTAAACTCGACATCGTCAGCCGTGAGCGGATGACCGTCAGACCATTTCAGCCCCTTTCTAAGCGTGATTGTGTATGTTTTTTTGTCGTCACTTAGTTGAATCGATTTTGCCAGGCGGGGATTCATTGCCCCAGTCCAGGGATCAATTTCTACTAGTCTTTCAAACATAAGCAGCCCAATGCCAGCACTTTCAGCATCCTGGTGAGCCCAGTAATTGAAAGTTTTCGGGCCACTTCCAAAAGTTGAGACAGTAATAGTGCCACCACTTTCACCCTGATCGCCTCGCGCCTGCCAGCATTCGTCGGGCTCAGCACCTTTTTCAAGACTCTTCGCGCTCACTAATTTAAATGGACCAGGATCTGGGCATTTGTAAATCGCCTTAGCCAAAATTTCTTGAGTTTTACTCGCTTCAATTGCCAGTTGTGCTTCGTCTTTTTTGAGTTCTTCTGAAAATTCTTTGGTTGTTTCTTTTGACGGATGTACCTCTGGAAGGTCTAAGGCATCAGGCGCAGTTGATGAATCCAGTGGCATCGGTCGAGAGCCATATTCGCCGATTTGGTTTGCTGTCGAATTTTTAGTTGAGGCAGAATCGGTGGATGTTTTTTCGAGGTCTGTAGTAATTGCTTTTTCAGTCGCGCCAGAGCAACCGGAAAATATCCCGGCTGTACTGATAATTACTACTGATGCGAATAGCCGTTTCACTTTTTCCAGATTTCTTCCACGTTGTGAAGTCCAGCGTTGGGTTGCGAGAAGAAGGTGGGTTGATAATTCTGGATTGAATTTCTGACGGCGTAGATGGACATTGGATTTATGAGGTAAACGAAAGGCGCCTGGTCATAAATGATTTTTTGATACTCTCGATAGAGCTCAGTTCGTTTAGACTTATCCAAAGTTGTCGCGCCTTGATTGAAAATTTCATCAAGGCGTTTTTCCCAAGGTCTGGCATCGGTGACAACTGTTTTACCATCTGAGCCCGGGATGCGTTGATCGAAGACATGTAGCCTGCCGTCGGACTTGTAGACATTCGCTCCATCATTCGGCTCGAGCGGATCGCCTGCCTGTAGAGAGAAGATGCATGACTCCCAGTCGAGCGAATTTTCTGTTTTATTGATCAGAATATTGAAATTGATCAACTGCAGATTAGCTTTTATTCCGAGAGCGAGTAAGTCGTTGACGATCATGTTTCCGACCGCTTCAGAGAAGGTGCTTCCGGCGGGAGCAATAATTGTGAACTCGACTACATTTCCATCTTTGTCATAAAGTTTTCCGTCGTCTTTTTTCTTGAAACCAGATTTTTCCAAAAGCGACAAAGAGTAAGCTGCGTCTGGCTTGAATGCTTTTAATTCGGGGTTGAAATAGGGACTCGAAGTTGGCTCAGATGTATGTTGTGGAAAGCCTAATCCTTTGAAATAATTCGCCACCATTTGCTCTCTATTTAGAACATGATTGATTGCCTGTCTGAAATTAACATCGTTGAACCAGGCTGATTTTTTCGGGCTAATGTAGGGCTTCTTGGTCTTTGGGTTGCTTCTGCGATTTTGGTTGAACGTGATAAAAGTTGTGCTGATACTTGGTCCCAGATTGTAGAGCTGAAAATCCTCCTCTTTACGCACTGGCATCAAGGTCAAAACATCGCGTGGACGAATTTGCTGAATATCTGTTTCTCTCGCGCGAAACTTGAGCAGCGATGTTGTTGAATCTGGCACTAGCAAATATGTGATTGCCGAGAAGTAAGGCAGTTTTTCGCCCTTCTTATTGACCATCGAATATTTGGGATTTGCTTCGAGTGTGACGCGCTGAGATGGCACAAACTGTTTGATTTTGTATGGCCCGCTGACCACAAATGAACTCGGATCGCTGTTGACTGACCAGAAATGGTCGAAGTTTTTGCGACCGTCTGGAGCATCTATAATTGGCTTGACTATGTGCTTTGGTGCAAATGGAATGCCGATCAAACGAAGAAACGGTGCAAACGGAACTGGTGTTTCGAACTTGACTGTGAGATTGTCGATGGCGGTAACTTTAGGCGAGGCACCATTAATGGTGGTGACGTCGCGAAGTGAGCTGTTGCCATAACCACCTTTGATCAAAGTGTTCCAGGTGAAGACTACGTCTTCGGAAGTAATCGGCTTACCGTCAGACCAGACGAGGCCTTTGCGAAGCTTAGCTGTATAAGTCAAACCGTCCTTATCTACGTTGAATGATTCCGCTAAATCCGGAATAATTTCGCCGTTGTACGGGTCTATTGTGAGCAGTCCCGAAAACATCAAGGCGGCAATATCGCGAGATCCTAAATCGGAAGCAGCCCAGTAGTTGAATGTTTTTGGATCAGGGAAAGTCGAGCGCATCAATGTGCCGCCAGACTGTCCTTCCGGAAAGCGACCCTCGCGCATGGCGACGCCATCTTTGTCGATAATTTTGTACGGACCTGGATAAGGTGAATTAACCATCGGTAGAGCACTGCCTGCACCCGTCAGGGAAGCATCAGCACTGCCAGTGGTGTCAGAAGCGATTGTGGTTGTTGTGGTCGTAGTTGTTGTCGTTGTTTTCGTAACTGTTTTTTCGCCAGCACTGCAAGCAGCAAGTAGAAGACTGAGCGAGCCTATGAAAATCATTCGCCCGGAACTGCTTGATAACCGCGGAGCCGTTCTTTGGGCTGTCGTGTTCGTGTCCGTCGAGTTTTTTCCAGCTGGATTGTTCATTGCTTTCCTTTGCTCTGACCGTCTGATGCGCACAGGAGGGTTGCCCTCTTTACTTCTTTGCTAATTATCTTAGTAGCTAAAAGACAGAATACACTCGTGGATCAGTATCATCAACTCATGCAAAGCTCTGATTTACGCAGTGATTAGGCGCTGTTTACTAAATTTCGTTTTCGTCTTCGTTGACATTTTTTTGATTGCCGTCTGAAGCTTGCTCGTATATGCGCGTTGCTT
>JACMKL010000644.1 GCA_014380105.1 Candidatus Melainabacteria bacterium | reverse complement strand
TTTCAAATTCCGCAGTTGGAATGTTTGAATATGAATATCTTGCCCACGTTCGAAACCTTCTTCCACAGACACTTTTTACCGCCCGAAATTCCAAAGTGGGGAAGGTTTTGCACATTTTTTAACTTGAACGAAATACCAGAAAAAAATTGGAAATTACCAATAAAATTGGAAATGTTCGACCTGACGGGCACCAAATTTCTTGTCTGTGCGACATACTGGTTCAAAACACGAAAATTACTTGAGGCAAACGGCTATGTGTCAGTCTTCAATTCCCAAAAATGGCAGATTTACGAGAGCAAGCATGTCTATCCACGGGCTTTTGCAGTAAAAACTTTTTATCAGGCAAGAGAAATAAATGTCGATGTTCCCCAAATTGCTCGCTCTGTCGCTTTCACTAACGATCAAGAATTAATTTCTCAAGCCAGAGCCGCAGGTATAAAAGAAGCGACGAAACTGGCGTACGTGGCGCCGGAAACGCATGATTTTGTCACAATCAATTCCTACCATCACGATACAGTTTCGCTGAATGCAAGTGTAGACCAGCCGTCTATTATCATTCTCAGCGACAACTGGCATCCTAATTGGCGTGCCACCATAGATGGTCAGCCCGCACACATCGGCATTGTCGACGAAACATTCAGAGGTATCGTTGTACCTTCAGGAAATCACACAATTATCATGCACTATCGTCCAAAGTCTCTGACGATGGGTCAAATAGTAAGTGCTACTGCGCTTTTATTCTTGTGTTTTGTACTACGCTTCTGGAAAAAGATAGATAAACTGTTAGGCTAAATTCTGCCTTCAGAAAAGCTGTCTGTCATTTTTTCCCAGTATTCCTTTGCGAATTTGTATAGTGCAACATCATACTTATTGCGCTCGGCAACTGCATCGAGAACATCCGTGGGAAACTTCGAGATCGGCGAGCGAAGCTCATTGACGTTTTCGCGTGGAACATCTTCCAAGGACCAGCAAAAAATATGGGCAAGAACTTCCAAGAATTCGTTGATTTTTTCTGTCAATCCGACTAGCAAGAAATTCTTGACTATGTTGATTTTCGCTTGCTCCAACATCTCTTCAGAGCACTGCCCGATGGGGACAGAAGTGGGCTCGAGATCGCACAACATGCGAACCATATGATTATCGAAATAGGCTTCAGAAGTCGCAAATTCCAAAAGCGATAAATTATTCTGAGTGACGTACTTACCTTGCTCGAGCCAACTTTCATTGGCTTTAAGGTAGAAGTAAAGCGAAACTACTCGGTCAACAGGCTCACGCATGATACTGATATTGACGTTGGGTCGATCCAGCAGTAAATCAATTCGGCGTGCAAATGGGATGTGCCCCGACATCACGTCATACAATCCAAATTTGCTGTCGATCGCACCTTTGATTGTTTCTCTTGAAGCCATCTCCAATTCGTGTATGCGAGCCACTCTCGGTGTGCTTAAGCATCTTTGTAGAAAGGCTATTACGCTATTTCCAGCGGTCTTTTGAATATGAGTAAAAACTATTACCGGGGCAATTTTCTCATTCAAAGCCGCAGTTAATTTTGCATCGAGTGGCTCTGCTTTCGGCAAATATTTTGCGTACTTGGGAAAATTTCTTTCGACCTTCTGGTGTTGTTTCTCAACAAACATCATGCGCCTTACCGCTGCTGTCTCAGTCTTGATGTAACGATTAAGAGCTTTCTCCGACTCTACATGCTTCCCGACCGAAGCGACTAGAGAGGTCAGCTCGTCACATTTCTTACTGAGGTCTAAATTTATTTCTTCCTCTTTCTTCAATTTTGCATGAAGGTAACCTGTCTCGTGTTTGGTTAGAAAAGCTACGCCAGACAGCACCGACTGCTTCAAGCCAGGGACATTCCGGACAAGCTTTATAGCAGCACCAGTAAGTTTTTCACTGCGCGTTCCGCGACTGTTAGTCACTCCTTCTGCTTTGTTGTCGCCGGTTGAGTTCATTTCGTCCTAAGAAAACTTCTAAAAGAAATTCGTGATTTGACTGCGCATAACGTTGACGACCACAGCAGAAGGGCTGAAGTCTTCTTCGAGGCTGTAGCGACCATGCCAGCCCTGCCTGGTGATAGTTTCTACGGCTTCGACAATATTATTTTGGTCCATCCCGGCGACGATATGTGCACCACCTTCTACTGATTCAGGTCTCTCAGTCGTCATGCGCAAACTGACGCACGGCACACGCCAGAAATATGCTTCCTCAGGGGCAGTGCCTGAATCAGAGAGACAGCAAAATGCTTTCATATACAGCTTGTTGAAATCGTAAAATCCTAGCGGGCTCATAATTTGAACACCAGCAGGAATTTCGATGCCCTTCAATTTGCTTTGCGTGCGAGGGTGCATCGGATAAACAACCAGTTTATCAAATCGCTTAACGATTTCACCGAGCGCACCAATGATGGCGTTCAGATATATCGGATTATCCACGTTCTCGCTTCTGTGAGCAGTCACCAGAACATAGCCGCCTTCGTCCAATGAAAGGCGTTTCAGCACATCACATTGTTCGATCTCCGGCAAAAATGCGCGGATTACTTCGAAGGTAGGATTGCCAGATACGAAAATTTTGGAAGGATGAATTCCTTCGCGCATCAAATTTTCTCGGTGATACTGATTGAATGGCAAATTAATTGAGGCGG
>JACMKL010000080.1 GCA_014380105.1 Candidatus Melainabacteria bacterium | reverse complement strand
CTCTTTCACGTTCCAAATCTTCCGGAGAAGGTGTTGGAAGTGGTGGCGCAGCTGGTGCCTTGGCGGCAGGCAGAGCTGATGCCTCTTCCATATTGCGCTGTTGTTGCTGCGTTTTGCCAGTCGAAACCTTTATACCTGAATCATCTGATTGAAGAATAGGGGCTGATGGCGGCGTGGGTTGAATGTTTTGCGCTTGTGGTCCGCCAATTTTTTGCGCTTGCGGAGCGCCAGTTGAAACACGAGCTGGTTGCGAATTTCCAGGGACACCAATTCTCTGCGGTTGTGGACCAGAAACTCCGGCTCCTGTATTCGGGCGAACAGGATTAGGACTATTAGGTGCGATTTGCTGAGGACTGACCTGTGGAGCGCCTTGTTGAGGGCGGGCTCCCGATGCTCCAGCACCAGCTGTAACACCATTCGGCGGAAGTGGTGCGCCTTGATTAGGCTGTTGATTTTGCGCTACGGGTGCGTTTGTATTTTGAACTGGTTTTTGAGGAACATTTTGCTGTGCAGGGTTTTGAGCTTGAGCGTTTTGCGGTGGCAAATTTCTCGGAGCAGCATTTTGAGTCGGTGCGGCAGGTGCAACGGGACCGGATTGGTTTTGCGCTGGAGCATTTGGGCCAGGCGCCGCGATATTCTTATTCGGACTCTGCGTGGCAATATTTTGCAGCGGAGAGGTCGGATTTTGTGCGCCTTGATGATTTTGTTGTACCGGTTGCGAAGAACTTTGTACTGCACCAGGAACACCATTAGGTGGCGGATTTTTTGCCATAGGTACTGCTGGTCCACCTTTGCTTGGTGGTTGTACGAGCGGTTTCGAGTGTTGTCCACTCAGTCCCGCTGCAGTGTTCATACCTGATTGTTGAACAGGCCCGTTCGGTTTTGACTGGCTACCAGTAAAAGCTGTTTGCGCACTAGACTGGGAAGACTTGTTTTGCATTTGAACCATGCCCTGACCAGATGCTGGTGAAGGAGCTTGACTGGTTGGCGAAACGGCTGGCAGTGGCGAATAACCCGGAGGTGGAGGAGGAGGCGCCTGCGATTTGGAACTTGGATCTGCACCCCATCCGCTTTCAAAGGAAGATTCTTCCGTTTCAGGTTCGGCAGTTGCAGATTTTAACCAGGCTTCCGGTGCCATGGGAGAATTATTTCGATTTGGCTCCAGAGCCCATAAATCGCCTTCGGACTCAGCTGCCAGTGCTCGCGCGGCCTCGTTTGTATGACCGCCGTAAGGGACAGTGCTCGGCATAGGCGGAGGCAACTCGGGTGACTTAATATCGTCACCCCAGGGAATTAATTGCCCTGCATTTTCTGTACCGTCGGTCAAACGTTCCATTGGAGAAAATTCAAAGGCGTCAACCTTGACGCTATCAACTTTTTTATTTGCCACGCGCACCGGTTGGGGAGAGGATTTATACGTCTTGCATGCGTCTTTTAAGCTTAGCCAAAAATCCCGTATTTCTTGGTATCTGGCATCCGGTTTTTTTGCCAACGCCTTGGCAAAAACTTGTTCTAATTCATCAGGGAAGGTCAGCTCTTGGCGAGCCTCGCTCAATTTTATAGGAGGTTCAGTCACATGCGCCAGCATCAGAGCGCGATGTTCTTCATGCTTGAATGGTCTCTCACCAGTAAGCATCTCGAATACCATGACCGCCATCGAGTAAATGTCACTGCGTTGGTCAAGAGGTAAGCCCTGGCACTGCTCGGGGCTCATGTAAGCAGGACTACCAGCAACTGTTTTTGGACGTCCCACCTGAACCGATTTCGCTTCAGGTACGTCAGCAATTCCGAAATCTAAAACTTTCACATAATCGTTAACGTAGTCATCGCCGTCGCCCATTTCTTCAAGCACGACGTTTTCTGGCTTTATGTCTCGGTGGACGATGCCATGAGAATGAGCTTCAGTAAGAGCATCGCAAACTTGCTCGACGATTGGCAAGGCACGAGTCGGCTGTAAAAATTCTCTTTCCTTGATCAGGTCGGCAAGAGTGCCGCCTTCCAAGTAATCCATGACGAGATAGGGTTGTTGGTCATCAGTGATGCCGTGTTCCCAGAGTGTGATGATATGGGGATGTCTCAGTTTGCTAGCAGCCGCAAATTCACGTAAGACTCGATCCAATGAACCGGAATCGGCTCCCAAAAAACTGTGCAGTACTTTGACAGCCACTTCGCGACCCATCATCAGACGAGTCGCTTTGTATACGATTCCACTGGAGCCTTTGCCGATGACCGAATCAACGACATACCGGTCGTTGATCAACGCACCGATAAGCGGGTCTTTACCGACTGATTCAAGGGCCGAGTTATCTCTCGGACACACCGAAATCCCGTCAGCAAAGTACTGGTTGCATCTAAGACAAAGCTTCATGTGTTACGGTTTCAGGCTTCCTATAATTTCTGTATTCGTAGAATTTCTTGCCCCGGTCCCGACTTTAACTCACTTACTTACCCGAACCGGTAGATTCCAGCAATAGATAAGAGATTCAGGTCCCCACATTTAAGATACCCTGTTATTTAATCCATATTCGCGCCAAGAACGAATTCAACTGTTTTTGAGAGGTTAAATTCCTGGGGCGACCGACTTGACGCTGCCATGGGATGGTATTTTCAGTCGATTACTATGTTGCTTTGACGCGAGTACCAATCACCCGGAAGTCTCTCCACTGCACCAGCTAACTCAAGCATTGTGAGGGCTGCAGACAGTTCGCCAATCGGCATTTCCGTTTGTTCGGTAAGCACATCAAAATGGACGGGTTCTGCCGTAATCAACTCGAAGACTTCTTTCTCACGTCCGAATAATTCCACCATTTTAGGAATTTCACGATTGCGTGGGACTGATATCCAATTGAGACCGTTTAAAACATCCTCGTAATTCGACACCAGTGACGCTCTCAAGCTGGCAATCAGGTTATTACAACCCTTAGACATAGGCGAATCAACGCGCCCTGGCACAGCAAAAACATCACGACTTTGCTCAAATCCCAAATTTGCCGTAATCAAAGAACCAGATGTCTCACCAGCCTCGATTACAACCACGCCTTTACTCAACCCACTGATTATTCGGTTTCGTTTGGGGAAATGCCAGGGCTCGGGTTTGGTGCCGGGATAAAACTCGGAAATTACGGCTCCATTACTGCCATCAACGAGTGTCGAATAAAGTCCGATGTTGGATGTTGGGTAGCATTTGTCAGGTCCATTCGCCAGGACTGCAACCGTTCTGCCACCACCTTCGATGGCTCCCCAGTGACAAATAGAATCGACGCCAATAGCCATTCCGCTGATAATTGTTGCGCCAGACTTAGCCAGGCCCACGGCAAATTCTTTGGCCATGCGTTCGCCATAATGGGTTGGATGCCGGGTTCCTACGATCGCAATGGAGTGGTCTAGCTGCTCAAACGTGAGCTCGCCTTTCATGTACAAGACTAGAGGAGGTTCACTTATTTCTCGCAATCTGGAGGGATACAGAGGGTGAAAATAAGGCATGTATGTTGCACCAGCATCGGCAACACCCTTTTCCAGTTCGTCTAGATCGATCATGCCGCGTTGTTTGAGAAATTCTTTGATATGTTCTGCTTTGAACCAGGGCAAAGATTTCAGGTCTGCAGGAGTAGCATTCCAGGCGGCTTCAGCTGAGCGAAAATGATCGAAAAGCTTGCGTACACGAGTAGAGCCCAAACCTGCGCCTGATAGGCGGTCAAAGCCTAGCCAGTACTGCTGTTCTTTATTATCCCAATTGTCTTCGCCAATTACGCTTTGGCAGCTCATACTTGCACCTCCACGGCGAATCCAAGTCTCATAAATTGTGACAGGAAAAAAATCATTTCACAGCAACAAAGAAATTATCAGTCGCCTGTCCTGCTTGAGTCTCTGGTATTTGGCAAATTTTGGTTCGTAGTTACACCAGTTACAGGACGGGTGCGCGGTTTTATGATTTCAGAACATGAAAACTATAAATTTGACCATCTCTGCCTCAATTTGCACTTCCCTTTTGCTTGCGACATGCCTCACAAGCTCAGTAGGCGCGCAATCAATTCAAAGCAATCAGGGTGTTCATTACTCTGAAATATCTCCATATGTACTACCTGCAAATATGCCTCAGGCTGCTCACCCCCCAAGCTCGTCTGCCTTTAAATTAAATGCTCAAGTTACGGATGCTCCGCAGCTAAGTCGTGATTCAGGCGATTTGATGTTGTCGCATTTAGCTCCTGCTGCCCAAACGCCAAATGTTTCTCAAGCCACTTTGCCGATTTCGCAGACCGCGTTTAAGGCGTTGATGCCCCAACACACTGCGCCAGCCGTCGGCAGTTTTACAGCCAAACCTACTTTGAAAGCCGCAGTTTCAGCTCAACAAGCTCCGCCGCCTTCTTATCTGACCGAATATAACGTTGATTGGTCTACCTGGATAAGTCAGATGGCCGCCCGTTGGCATCAAAATTTGAGATATCTGGAAGAGTCGTCCAACGTCGGATTTCATACTGTCCGACCTGCTCTAATTGAATTTACTTGCTCAAACACTGGCGCGGTTGGAAATATTTCACTCAAGCAAAGCTCGGGCGTTTTCGCTTATGATCAACTGCAAATGTTAGCATTGAGTCAAGTTACTCCTCTTCCGCCGTTTCCGAGAGGAACAAGGTGTGCCACCATTACTCTGCTTCAGGGATGGGAATCGCACGCTAAAAAGCCTGGTGATACTGGCTTTGATCCACGAGCTTTCGGAAAGGGCTTTCCAATGGAGAAAGTCAAACAATGGGTAAGGGCAAACTAGTAGCTTCACTTACTATTGGATTACTGTCGATAAATTTCGCCGCATGGAATTTTGCCGCGACTTCGGCGTTTGCGCAAGGCACCGGAGGCGGTGTCAAGAGCGAGTTGTCAAAACTGGAACAGCGACTGTTCTTTAAAACGTACGACGACGGAGACGATGAGACGCGCCTGCAAAGAATCGAAAAGCGCGTTTATGGCGATCCTTTTCAAGGACCTATCGGCGACCGCGGTGGCACTGACGGCCTCACCTGGCAGGAAGACGCGCTCGCCGTGCTGCCAGAAGTGATCAAACGCAAGCTTCTCGGCTAGCG
>JACMKL010000643.1 GCA_014380105.1 Candidatus Melainabacteria bacterium | reverse complement strand
CCAAGTGTGACTGCCACTACGCATTTTTTGTGGTCGAGTCTGAGTGCTCTGACTTCGCCGTATGCAGCTGCGTTCGCGTCATTGTCGACGTGCACAGGAAGACCGGTTTTGGTCTCGAGAATATTCTTGATTGGTGTGCCAGCCCAACCAGGTAGGTTGCCTGTTGAACCAATCACTTCGCCGGTGTCAGTATCGACTATGCCTGCGGTCGCAATTCCGACGCCACTTAAGATATTGTCTTTTCTTGCTTCTTCGATCAGTTCTAGCAAACATTCAACGATATTGTCGCGACCTTTTGGAGTCGGTACTTTCTTTGGTTCGCTGAGCACTTTGAAATCGCTGACTGGAGCACAACCAATTTTGGTGCCACCTAAGTCGATGCCGAGTGCAGGCATCTTGTCTTTCAAAATTTGATCTAAGTTGTGACCGTCAGCGCTTTTCGCGGATGTCATTAAATTCCACCTAGTTGACCATGATCGGGACTTCCCTTCAGGACCAGGCGGTTGAAGGGGATTCTGGAACCATACAAGACGTCAAAGCCGATGCGTTGAGTGCCACGAAGGAAATCTCGTGTCAGCAAGACTTTGAAGTCTTCCGGGCCGATGGCCGCGGTCAATGACCTTGAGTAGGCCAGTCTATCAACCAGGTTGTAACCGATTGACCCGCCTACCGTCAAATACTTGCTTACCTTATAGCCGGCGGACACGTAGGTAGAACGCGTACCCTGGATAAATTGGTCGAATACGAATGGAGATTCGCCGCGAATTGCTGATTGGGTATAGCCCACGCGCAATTTCAAGCGGTCAGCCATAACTTCAACGTTAGGTCCAATCTGAGCCATCGCCATAGCGTCGCCAGATGAATAGGCTCTCAAACCGATACCACCGGAAAGATTTGAAGACAGACCCCACTTCTCATTACCGATTTTGAAGATCGGATGACTGTTGGCGGTAATGTGCTCGGACAGCCGAAACCCGGAAACGATTTTGGTCGAAGTTGATTGATTGAATAATTCTGCGTATTCAGGAGTCAGATTGATCAACTGTGGATTATCTTGCATGTATCCAGCAGCGGTGCGGAAGTTGAGGTTGGCTAAGAATGGAATGTTGCCGAATCTGTGGTCATCTACTACTTCAGCAATAGAGCGAGCACGACGATATCCATACATACCGTCTTCCAAGAAGCGGTTGATACCACCCTGGAAACGAAGGTTTTTGCGGATTTTGAGTTTCAGATCGCCAACTAAAAGGTCTGAGTTTGAACCGTAAGCTACGTGCGCTTGTAAGCGAGGACTTGTGAAGCCGATCTGTCCACCAACACCAGGAACGTTCGAGGTTGTGGAGGTCTCTCCGGTCAACTTTCTGGCGCCAAGCTGCAACAGTGGTGCATATGAAAGAACGCCGTATTTGCCCATTGCTCGGTGGAAGTTAGGACCGACGTTGAGACCGCCGGACATAATGTTGTTGCCGAGGTAAGGCGTGACTGGGAACGTGACGTTGTTTGTCTGACCGACTGTCGCTGTAAATTTTCCGAGTGGAATACCTAATTTGCCGAACATCAGCCTGCCACCAAATACGGTGAGGTTACCTTGTTCTTTGTGGCGTTCATAAACCATTTTTCTGGCACTGAACTTGAAACTTTGACTTTCCGGAATAAAAGACTCAGGGTGAGCTCTTTTTTCACTGATTACTTCTTGATAGTTAACTGGTGCGTAACCGATGTTGTTGGTTATGTAGATAGGCTTATCCATTTGCATGGTGCCGTCTTTGAATGACAAGCCTTGAGCCGTGCCGTAACCCTTCCGCGCAACCACTTGTGTTCCTTGAACTTCAGTGTCGGGGTTGGTGATCAAATATTCGTCGGATGTGACTTTGAATTTGAAGGCACTACCGGTGGTTAACTGTCCATCTCTAAAAATTCTGACGTTGCCGCGTGCGTCAATCTGCTCGGTGTTTTGATCGTAAAGGATCATGTCGGCTTCGAGCTTGGAATTTTCACCGGCGATAAGCGCTACAGCGTTACCGGTGCCCAAGAAAGTGTTTTTGACCTGGTCGTATTCAGTGTCGTCGGCAACAATTTGAATGGTGCCTTTGAGGGTCGTGTCTTCGTTGATAGTGAGAGAACTCTCATCTATGCCGGTCTTTCCGGTCTCGGCGAGAATTTTTTCGGGCTCACGACGCAAGCCAGTTTCTTTGTCGATGTCTACTTTGGCTTTGTCCGCTTCGCCCAAAACGGGTGAGCCGACGCCGGAAGTGTTGCCTGGGTCACCTTTCTTGAGCTGAACCTGACCCATGTCATATTCGAGAGAAGAATGAATTGGTGTGGCGAATTTGCTGTCACCGACAGACTTTGCCGCCTCACTTGGTGTCGCAAGACTTGTATCAATGGCTGAGTCGTCTAATTTTGGAACGAGCGGATGGAGCAACGTTCCGACAGGTTCAGCCTTGGAAGACTTTTTGCTGGATGATTTTGCTTCGGCTGGAAGCGCTTGACAAATGCTGAGAGAATTCGAAACGAGAAGCAGGCAGAGCCCGGTTGCGAAAATATTCGCCTTCCCGCGTTGTTTGTCAGAGACACCTGACTCCCGCGTAGATGGCATAATGAAACCGAGACGTAAAATTCCGCTTCGGGCGACATTTTGTTTCTTATTACGAGCCGACAAAGGCATCAAAATCATCGTTAGTCCTTTTTGTTTCCCTTTCACCCGCAAAGCTGCACAGATAGCGCAAGAGCATCGCGGATGTCAACAATGGGAATCAATAGTATAGAGAAATAGCACCGCGGTCAAGGAACATATGTCAATTCTAGAATGACAAAACATGCTTCACACGATGTATCGACGCGCACATCATGCAAAGTGTTTCAATGAGAATTTCTTAGCAACTTTATGAACCCATTTGTATTTCACGTACCAACCAAAATTGCCTTCGCCGAAGGTGCTGGTTCCAGCACATGTGAGATTGTCAAGGAGTTGGCTGGAAATAAGGCTCTGATTATCACAGACAAGCCCTTACTGGAGGGCGGATATCTGACTTCCGTACTGGAAGGATTTGAAGATATGCCGCACGTCATTTTCTCCGACGTGCCATCCGATTCTGATGTCGACTGCGTTAACACAATTGCAGAACTGGCCCGTACAGAAGAATGCGATTGCATTGTCGCCATCGGTGGTGGCTCTGTAATGGACACAGCCAAGGTCGTAAACATTTGTTTGACATTAGGCGGAGAGATTCTGGAATACCAGGGTCTCAACAATATTGCCGAACAATTATTGCCACTGGTCGCGGTACCAACTACTGCAGGCACAGGTTCTGAAGTGAGTATGGTGGCAATGGTAAAAGATCACACCGAAGGTAAAAAACTTCTTTTCGGCAGTCGCTATCTTGCCCCCTCCGTGGCCATTCTTGACCCATTGCTGACTGTTTCTCTACCACCTAAGTTAACTGCTGCAACAGGTCTTGATGCCCTCACACACGCTATAGAATCGTATGTTGCTGTAATCAGTAATTCAGTCTTTACCGATTCTTTATGTACAGATTCGGCAAGAATGGTTTTTGAAAATTTACGAACTGCCACCAAAAATGGTGCAGACATCGAAGCCCGTTCCCAAATGTTGGTCGCCAGCACTATGGCTGGCGTAGCATTTACCAACTCTGGTGTTGGGGTTGTCCATGCTCTTGCCCATTCAATGGGCGCAAAATTCGGCACTCATCACGGTATCGCGAACTCAATCTTTCTTCCTCATGGCATTCTATTCAATATGGATATCGCCGCCGAGCGTTACGCCCGGCTTGCCCGTATGGTCGGAGTATCAAAATCCACTAAGGATCTGACCGCTACAAAAGATTTGCTGGATGCAATCGAGCAACTGTGCATCGATTGCGGGCTTCCAAGACGACTGCGGGACGCGGGTGTGCCTGAGCTAAATAATTCTGATATTGAGGAGCTGGTCGTATTAGCCGTCTCGGATCCTGCAATAATGTTCAATCCGAAAGATTGTTCGGAAAAAGATATTCAAGAGTTATACGAGAGGGCTTATTGATGCAGTTTTTTGCGAATTCAGATGAACTTCATCATGTGATGAATGAGCTTTGGATGCGCATAGGCAGAGACCCTGACATGCTCGAAAAGCTTTTAGCATCTAAGCTGATCGTCCAATTCCAATATCGCGAACCTGAAGGCCGTGTAACAATCGATTGTTCCGATGGCATAGAAATGAGAGTCTCAACCGGCGAGCAGTTGCTCAAGCCGATCGTCGAGATGTCCATGAAAGCTGACGTTGCTCATGAATTTTGGTTGGGTAAAGTAAATGTCCCTTTTGCAATCGTGAGCGGCAAAATCGTCTCACGCGGTCCAGTGCAAAAAGCCCTGACGCTTCTTCCGGTCATCAAACCGGCTTTTGATATTTATCCAAATGTGATCAGCCAGTTCAAAACGGTCACAGCGTAAACTCAGGCTAGCTCGCTCTTTCTTGAAGGGTCATAACGATGTCGGTCGTGACAATCGGCGAAGTAGTAGTCGACTGGATCTCGACAGAGATCGGTTGTGATTTCACTAATGCACGAGATTTCGTTCGCTCGCTAGGTGGCAACGCATCCAACGTAGCGATTGGTTTAGCTCGACTTGGCGTTGGGGTGAAACTAATTGGAAAGCGCGGTGACGACCATCATGGGCGCTATCTCGATGCAGTCCTGTCTAAAGAAGGTGTCGACCTCGCCGAGATGAAAGTTGATGGCGCAAACGCTACTGCTCAGTGTTATGTGTTTCGCCATGAACGCGAAGAATATAGTTTTTTCAATTGGCCCAGACCTAATGCCAGTCATCTTCTCCTGAAAGAAGAAGTAACTGAAGACTCAATCAAGAATGCTTTGTTTTTACATGCGACTGGAATTTCTTTGACAATTGCGCCGAGAAGACATGCTGTCATTAAAGCGTTGAAGCTCGCTAAAGAGCTGGGTGTGCCAATCTCCTTTGATGCAGGATTTCCAACTGGCGAAGACGATGAAGCGCGTCAGTTTGCAATAACAGCATTGCGCATAGCAGATATTGTAAAAGTGAATTTGAGCGAACTGGAATTCTGGTCGCAAGCCCTCGATGAGGCAGCTCTCTCAGAACGAGAGGATAGTAAGGCTGAAAAGAAAACAGTTGGCCTTGTTGGAGTGACGCCGAATAAACCACTAAGCGCAACAATCATAAATCCATTGGATGAAATTTCCGGAAACGTCTCGGAAGCCGTCCTTGAGATGGGGCGACGTTTGGCAAAACATTTAAAAGAGCCAAACTTGATTGTCACTCTTGGTGCATCGGGAAGTTTGCTTATCTCCAATAAAGGCGACGAAGTTTTTGCTGCCGCTCTTCCAGCACAAGCAGTCTCTGAGCTCGGCGCTGGTGATGCGTTTTGTGCTGGCTTGATTGCGGAATTAGTAGGCGACGAATCGACTTCAGTGGTGAAATCACCTATGAAACTGAATTCTTTGACCACGGACGATTGGAGGCGTGCACTTTTATTTGCAAACGCCGTAGGTGCCCTGTCCACACGCACTATGACCGCCTGGGAAGGTCTTCCAAACCGCGAAGAAGTGTCGACCTTGATAAAATCTCGCGGATAAGTCTTTTCTTTACATCCGCCAATTGTTAGACTGTCCCCACTCGGTATCCCTTTGGCAGGTGGCTTATGGAAGCTATTGCGAGCCTAGTCGGCATGTTTCATTTCGCATCAGTGGCAGTTATTGTCGCCCTGGTTTCATTTGCGGTGCTCGTAATCTTTCTCGTGCTTAAGGTCTGGCAGCCGGATTGGGATGGCAATTAGTCGTTCTTGTATTTGTCGCCGAGTGATGGTCCGTCTTTCGTAAACGCATGCGATTTATGTTCGCTCAGCTCCAGCTTTGTGACTTTGCCAAAGCGGAAAGTGACGCTGAGCTGCGAGACGATGTTTTGACCACGCCCGGATTCGAAGTGCGTGTTATTTAAATGAAAAGTCAAAATCGTAAATGTCTTCAGATTTGTCTCTAAATGATCAGCAGAACCGAGCAATTCTTCTACTTCCTTTTGAGTTTTTCCGATTAGAAGCTTTGATTTGATCAGACTGTTGACCATCTTTGAGCGGTCAACTTGATTGCGCCAAGATTCGCCATCAAATTTTAGTTCGGTCTTAATTGGTGGAGTTACTTTCTGTTTCTTCTCTTTGGCGATCGATGATGATGCCGCACCAATGAGAATAAAGAATGCGAGAAGGACAGCTAAAAACTGACGCATAAGTATTTCCTCGAAGAATTTACGGAGAAATTATTTTGTCTGCTGAGAAGAGATATTCGCAGATGGCGAACATATTTGTGATTTGTTCTTTGGCGATTTTATCTTTGAGTCCATAAAACTCGACGCAGAGTCCACAAGCGAAAACTTCTACGCCAGCAGCTTGAAATTCTTCAAGAACTTTAGATACCGAATTTTCAGGGTCCATAAGTTTGACGCCGGTATTTGCTAACAAAATTGCTTGAGGGCGGTGTCCCGATTGTAGGATTGTCTGCAAAAACACATTCATCAAACTGGCACTGAATTCACGATCGCCCTCGCCAAAAGTGTCTTTTGAAATGAATACAACCGACACGGGTGGAGCTGACGGTTTCGCCGCAGCATTTGAAGATTCAGCGACCTTACCCTTTCGCGCCGGAGTTTCGTGTGAATGACTTTCTGCATTCTCTGAAATTTCTGTATTTTCTTGATTACCTGCAGCTTTCCCGCCACTCTTCTGGATAACTACTGCATATCCGCCATCATTTGTACGCGATTCAAGTTGTAGGCCCATTGATTTGGTTAGACGAGTCAAATTCATTACGTTGATATCGGAATCAACTAAAACTTCAACAGCGCCTTCAGGCTGCGCATCTAAAAGTTTTTTTGTACGGAGGACAGGTTCTGGGCACATGAGACCGCGCAGGTCTAATTTCTGCGCCCCTGCATTTTGTTTCTCATCAGCGCTCATTTTTTCACCTCAATCTCGCCTGCTTTACCGTTTTTAAATTGACCAATAATTGCAGCATCCAAACCGCCTTCTTTGAGGTCCTGCAAAAGTTTTTCCGCATCAGTTTCAGCGACTGCAAACATCAAGCCGCCTGACGTCTGCGGATCAAATATAAGATCCTGCAAAGCCTCTTCGATATCGTCCAGGTTCGCAACTGCATTGGCAAAAGTTGTTCGATTGCCGTATGCACCAGCTGGCACAAATCCCTGAGATGCTAATTCGCGAGCTCCAGGAAAAAAGATCAATTCATCTATATATAAGTCCGCAGACAAATTACTGGCGAGCGACATTTCGGTAAAGTGTCCGACCAAACCAAAACCAGTTATGTCCGTAGCTGCATGTAGTTGATATTTGATAGCAATATCGAGTGCGCTCTTGTTCAATAATGTCATTGATGAGAACAGCTGTTTGCGCTGCTCTTCGGAGATTGCCTCGCCTTTGGAGCCAAGCAGCATGACGCCTGTTCCTATTGGTTTTGTTGTTACGAGAATGTCACCATTCCGGGCACCGCCATTGGTGAGCACTGCTTTTGGATTTACGACCCCAGTAACAGCTAATCCATATATAGGCTCAGTACTTTGAATAGAGTGTCCGCCTGCGATCACGATACCTGCTTCTCTACATGCATCTGCGCCACCACGAAGAATATCTCCTACTACATCTTCTGGATAATCACAGGTTGGAAAACATAGAACATTCAACGCGAGTATAGGTTTTGCACCCATTGCGTATATGTCAGATAGCGCATTAACAGCTGCTATGCGGCCATAAAGGAATGGGTCGTCTACTACAGGCGGAAAGAAGTCTATCGTTTCTACAATTGCAATCTCATCTGTAATTTTGTAAACCGCAGCATCTTCGAAGTTGTTCAAGCCTGCAATTAATTCTGCGCATTCTTGTTTTGGCAACATATTTAAGGCTCGTTTTAGTTCTGCTGAACCAATCTTTGCCGCACAGCCACCCGCTTTCACGTTGGCTGTCAATTTTTTTGAAGAATCATCATTGCCTGTGTTCATAACGCTCGCATTGTGGTTGTCGCAAAGAACCCGCATGAATACTGGATATCTTCAAGAGGGTGTGACGTACCACCTTGTCTTGCACTCTTGCCAGTCTCTGAACAAAATTTCTTACCTGTTTCAAAACCCGCATGATACGCAGGTCTTGATGTGGCTGTGTTTTCGCTATTCCAAGAAATCATTTATGTTAGTTTCTCTGTTTTACGAGAGTTTCTACCGTTTGAGCCCTTCTAAAAAGGCAGTGAGAGGTGTAAATTTATTTACGGAATACACCTCGCAACAAGCATAGACGGTGGTCCTTGCGTACGTCTATTTAGCGTTCGTGGTTTCGTAACTTTTGGTACTTCACTCCTACTCAAAAAACATAGAAGGTTTTTGCATGCCAAAGAAAGTACTCGTCGCTCTTCCACCAGGATTGCTCGAGCAGATCGATATGGTTGCCTCCGTCGAGCATCGCACACGCTCAGACCTGATAAGAGAGGCGCTGCGTCGTTACATCGATACATTTAAGCGTACCCAGGGTCCGCGCATGTCAGTCGCGTCCGTAGGGCATCAGAAAGTAGCTCTCTTCACAGAGTCCGACTAAGTTCTATTAGTAGTTTCCCCACTGAATCTGTTGACTTCTCGGCGATTCGGCAATACGATCCTGAAGCTCGGCGTATCAGGCCCATTATGTGTGTAAGTGATTATGGGTAGATCAGTCGCGAGCGGAAGAGACGGATTGTAGGACACTGACGGTCTAATGCAGTGGGGCAACATACTAGTTTGCGAAGTCTTGTTCATTGTCACAGTGGCACTGGGCTTGGGTTTTGCACGCGCGCCCAGATTTATGTTGCGTCGAAAACTAAGCAATCGCTTCCCCTGGGGCTATTATGCCGACCAGGTGCCTCAATCT